>JBAVOG010000638.1:0-2638 GCA_049691875.1 Burkholderiales bacterium
CCACATGCTCGACCAGGTGGCCCGCCACGGACTGGTGGATCTCGAAGTCGAAGCCACTGGGGACCTGCACATCGACGCGCATCACACCGTCGAGGACATCGGCATCGCAATCGGCGAGGCGCTCGCGAAGGCGCTCGGCGACAAGAAGGGTGTCCGCCGGTTCGGTCACGCCTACGTGCCGCTGGACGAGGCGCTGTCGCGCGTGGTGATCGACCTTTCCGGGCGCCCGGGGCTCGAATTCAACGTGCCCTTCACGCGCGCGCGGATCGGCGAGTTCGACGTGGACCTCGTGAACGAATTCTTCCAGGGCATGGCCAATCACGCGCTGATCACCCTGCACATCGACAATCTGCGCGGCTCGAATGCGCATCACCAGTGCGAAACGGTGTTCAAGGCGTTTGCGCGCGCCTTGCGGATGGCCGTCGAACCGGATGCCCGGGCCGCGGGTGCAGTGCCTTCCACCAAGGGCTCACTCTAGACCCCTTGCTCGACCCGCCTATCGGTATGATGATCGCGGTCGTCGATTACGGCATGGGCAATCTGCGCTCGGTCTCGAAGGCGCTCGAACACGTCGCACCCGACATCGACGTGATCGTCACCTCGAATCCCGCTGATCTCGACGCTGCCGATCGCGTGGTGTTTCCGGGGCAGGGCGCCATGCCGGATTGCATGCGCGAGCTCGTGGCACGTGGGCTGCGTCCCGCGGTCGTCGCCGCAGCGCAGGAAAAGCCCTTTCTGGGCATCTGCATCGGCTTGCAGATGCTGTTCGAGCGCTCGGAGGAGGGCGACACTCCAGGGCTGGGAATCCTGCCGGGCCTCGTGCGTCATTTCCCGGCGGAAAAAATGCAGGATGAGCACGGATTCAGGCTCAAAGTGCCGCACATGGGGTGGAACAACGTGCACCAGGTGGAGGCGCACGCCGTGTGGGACGGTCTCGAGGACGGCGAGCGATTCTACTTCGTTCACAGCTATTTCCCCGAGGCCGGGGCGCCTGAGCTGGTGGCAGGATTCAGCGTGCACGGGATCCCCTTTACGTGCGCGGTCGCTCGCGATAACATCTTTGCGGTGCAGTTCCATCCGGAGAAAAGCCATACCGCCGGGCTGAAGCTTCTCGCGAATTTCATCGCTTGGAATCCCTGATTCTTCGCCTCACCTTCGTATGCCTTCGTATCCCGGATGAGCGCGTGCGGCGCGCCTGATCCGCTTCCCTCGCATCCTCCCTTGCAATCCCCAACGACATCGCATGGTCATCATCCCGGCCATTGACATCAAGGACGGCCGTTGCGTGCGCCTGAAGCAGGGCGACATGACCGAGGAGACGGTCTTTTCGGAGGACCCGGTAGGCGTGGCACGGCACTGGCTCGCGCAGGGCGCGCGGCGCCTGCACATCGTGGATCTCGACGGCGCGGTGGCCGGCAAGCCCAGAAACGAAGCCGTGATCCGCGATATTGTGCAGGCGGTGGGAGACGAGATTCCGGTGCAGCTTGGCGGCGGGATTCGCGATCTCGACACCGTCGAAGGCTATATCGATGCGGGCGTGACCTACGTGGTCATCGGCACCGCCGCTGTGAAGAATCCGGGGTTCCTGCAAGATGCGTGCGCAGCCTTTGCCGGACACGTCATCGCGGGACTCGACGCGAAGGACGGCAAGGTTGCGATCGAGGGCTGGTCGAAGATGACGCGCCACGACGTCGTGGATCTTGCGCGAAAGTTCGAGGAGTACGGAGCCGAATCGATCATCTACACCGACATTGGTCGGGACGGCATGCTGACCGGAGTGAATATCGAGGCGACCGTACGGCTTGCGCGGGAACTGCGCATTCCGGTGATCGCAAGCGGCGGCCTGACCGATATTTCGGGCGTCAAGGCACTGTGTGAGGTCGCGGAGGAAGGGATCATGGGTGTGATCACCGGGCGCGCGATTTATCAGGGCACGCTGGACTTCAAGAAAGCCCAGGCCGAGGCGGACAAGCTCACCGGGCAGGATTGAGCGGCGCGGAACGCCGCTGCTCACGTACCCGCACTGCTGCCTGCCCAAACCGGGATTTCCGGTACTCGCCGCCCGGCCTTCACCCCGGAACCATCATGTCACTAGCCAAACGCATCATTCCCTGCCTCGACGTCGATCGCGGACGCGTGGTGAAAGGCGTCAATTTCGTCGGCCTGCGCGATGCCGGGGACCCGGTCGAGATCGCCCGGCGCTACGACGACCAGGGCGCGGACGAACTCTGCTTTCTGGACATCACGGCCAGCTCCGACGACCGCGACACGATCCTGCACGTGGTGGAGGAGGTCGCCGCGGAGGTCTTCATACCGCTAACCGTCGGCGGCGGCGTGCGCAAGATCGACGACGTGCGCAATCTGCTGAATGCCGGCGCCGACAAGGTGTCCATCAATACCGCCGCCGTGCAACGTCCGGAATTCGTCGCCGAGGCGACCGGGCGATTCGGCGCGCAGTGCATCGTCGTCGCAATCGATGCGAAGCGTGTGGCGGACCGCTGGGAAGTTTTCACGCACGGTGGGCGGCGCCCGACCGGACTCGATGCCGTCGAGTGGGCGCGCCGGATGCAGGCGTTGGGTGCGGGTGAGATCCTGCTCACCAGCATGGACCGCGACGGAACCCGCGAGGGATTCGATC
>JBAVOG010000639.1:0-1536 GCA_049691875.1 Burkholderiales bacterium
AGGCCGCCAGTGCCTTCACTGCGCGAGGGGCGGAAACTTGGCGACGATCTCGATCGCGTCCGCGCCGCGCGTCACCTTAAGTGGCAGCCAGGTTCCGGCCGCGTGTCTTTGCACCGCCTGGGCGACATCGGCGGTCTGTTTTGCCGGAAGGCCCGCGACCTCGATGACGAAATCGCCCGCGCGCAGTCCGGCTGCCTCCGCGACGCTGCCCGCCTCGACCCGGACAATGCGCACCCCTCCTGTGACGAGCTCGAGGGACACGCCGAGCCGCTGTCGCTGGAGGACCGGTGCGGCCGGCGCCTCTGCAACGCCGAACACTGCATCGGCGTAGCCCGCGATCAGACGATCACAGTCGGTCCCGCTGTCCCACGGGAGAAGAACCGCCACGTCGCTGACACCTAGCGACGCCAGCTGGTGCGGAACCCCGTACCGGTTCGCGACGTGCCCGCCACCCATCAACCCGACGACGAGCGGTACGGGTTTTCGCGCGAGCGCGGCAGCAATGCCTTGCGCCATGGCGCGATCCCAGACGAGCTGGCTTTCCACGAAGTGCCGGAATGCCGGATCGTCCAGCGCCGAATCCGTCGCAGCGGCGCGTGCCCGCTCGTCGCGTGTGTGCTCGACAAAGATATCGTGCAGGAATTCGACATAGAGTGCGCTCGGTGCGGCAGGCCGCGAGATTCCCTCGCGATCCTGTACGGCTAACGCATCGAACCCCTTCTGGCTCACTGCGCGCGTCAGCTTGCGATCGACATTGAGCGCGATCAGCGGAATTCCGTTCATGCGCGCGAAATGAAAGATCGGCAGATAGAGCTGCGGATCCATCTGCCAGACGTCGCGCCAGCCGCTCTCGCGCAGGAATTCCGCCTCGCTCACTGCACCTGCGATCCAGCGATCGAGCGTCGGTTGCGCGGCGCGGGGAAACATCTCGAGCCCGATCACCATGTCGGGCCGGGCGGCATGGAGCGCGGCGATCACCTGCAGCTGCCACCGGTGGTGCTCCGCGCTGTCGTGTCGTTCGCCGAGCAGCACCACCGACCGGCGCGCGAGGTCACCGATCAGCGTCTTGATCGGGAGCGGCTGCAACCCGGACGGCCCGGGAGCGCTCCACGCACCGCGCGGCACGCATTCGGCCGGGAATGCCGGTGCCGGCAGCACCAGCGCGGTCGCAAGCAGCGCGCACACAAGCTTCCCGATGAACCCGCCCGGAGACAGCGCTCGCCAGGATGAACTGAACAATGTAATCTGGAACACGCGAATTTTTCGGTCAAGGCAGCGGCAGGCGCACCGCGTCGTCTACCAGCTGAAATGCGCTCCAGCTCGATGCACCGCCGTTGCGACACACGCCGAACTGAAACGGCCAGGCGTCGCGCCCCGGGGTGAGAAAGCGCAGGTCGCGGAACCACACGCAGCGCACGGCGGCGGCGTGCTCGATGCGGTGCAGAACGGGATAGGCTGCGAACCAGCGGAAGAACCCCAGCGGCGCCGCCTGCCACGCCTCCATCGCCTGCGCGCGCACGGACGGCGGCCCGAAGC
>JBAVOG010000640.1:0-2048 GCA_049691875.1 Burkholderiales bacterium
GCCTTGTCCGCCGAGATCATCGCGTTCACCACCCTGACGACGTTGCCGCCCGCCAGGAAGTGCGCCTCCAGGTCGTCGACGGAGATGTCGAGCCCCGCCTTCACCGCGCTGATGCGCGCGGTGATCACCGTCGAGGGGGGAACCCGGCGCAGGCGCATGCCGATCAGCGTCATCAGCCCGACATAAGCCCCGGAGGCCCAGGCCGCGATCCAGAGCGGTATCGGCACCAGGTACAGCACGAGGACAAGGCCGACCACCACCACGATGATCAAACCGAGGCCGCCGGTCAGGCTAAGAAGTTCACTCATGTCTCACTCCGCTTTAGGGACGTTCGTCTGCCGCACGACGATCCTGTAGCCGTCGACACGGATCACTTCAATGGGTTGTCCGGCCTCGACCAGTTCGCCTTCGGACACCACGTCCACGCGCCGTCCGTCGAACTCGGCAATGCCTGCCGGTCGCAACGCACTCGAGGTGCGGCCGGTCTTTCCCAGCAACGCCGCGTCGCCTTCGGGTGTGGACACGTAGCCTTGCGCCGCGGTGAGCCCGCGCTCGAGAATGAGACGTCGTCCGAAGGGCAGCCGTGGCAGAAAGCGGAACAACACCAGACTCGCCAGCAACGCGATCAGCACGGAAAAAACGACTCGGGTCGCGGCCGCGACGATGAAGGCCGGCGCCGCGCCGGGGCCGGTCAGAGTCAGGACGAGACTGGCGATGATGGCGATGATTCCGAGGATCCCCACCACGCCGAAGCCGGGAACAACCAGGAGCTCGAGCGCCAGCAAAATGACGCCCGCGGCCACCAGCAGCAGTTCCTCGAAACCCGCCAACTGCACCAGCCAGTGCCCCCAGAACAGGATCCCGAGGCTGGCCACGCCCAGCGCACCCGGGACGCCGAAGCCGGGCGTTCGCAGTTCGATGATGATGCCTAGCATTGCCATGGTGATCAGAAGTGAACTGACGATCGGATGCGTGAGAAAGCGCACCACGTTCTCCGCCCAGTTGGCAGAGGTGCGCTTCAACTCCGCGCCGCCGAGGCCGAGCTTCACCAGTGCATCGTCGAGCGTGTCGGCCCGCAGGTCGGCGACCTTAAGCTTCAGCGCCTCCTCGGTCGTCAACGTGAGCAGCTTGCCCTTCTCGATCACATCCTTGATCGCAACGTCCGCGTCGACCATGGCCTCGGCAATCAGCACGGGCCGTTTGCGGCTCTCCGCCGTGGCGCCGAATTCCTTCCTGACGTACGAAACCGACTTTTCGGAGGCTGGCTGCGTTTCGCCCCCGCCGCCCAAGACCGGTGTGGCGGCACCGATCGTCGCTCCGCTGGACATGACGATGGTCTCGGCGGCGAGACTGATCAGCGCGCCGGCGGAGATCGCCCGCCGGTTCACGTACGCCACGGTCGGCACGCGCGCGTTCAGCAACGCGTCGCGGATCTGCACGGCGGCGTCGACCCGCCCGCCGAATGTGTTGATCTCCAGGACGACCGCCGCGGCGCCGGCCTCCGCCGCCTCATCGAGGACACGCTGGACGAACGGTGCCAGCCCGAGATCGATGACGCCGTCGATCGGCGCCACATAGACGATCGGCCGCGGCTTTTCCTGGGCGAGCGCGGGGAAGAGCGCTCCGAGGAGCGCCACGCAGAACGTCAGTTGCACGACGACCCACTTGAACACCTGCGTGCTCCCATGCCGGTTCGGTTGCGTCCCTCGTGAGCCTACCTCGGCCTGACCTGCACGGAGCCCGGTGGAAGCGAATTTCTTGCGGAAGTCAACGTGGTGACTCGGTGGGCGCGCAGAGCCGATTCGGCTATCGGCTGCGGACGGTGGTCGGGTTTACCCGGAGGGACGAGGGAGGCGCCTGCGTGACCCGCGCGCGTCCAGGCCACGGGGGTCGACACGCCGCAGACCGAGGACCCGGTCTTCGTGCGCGTGCCGGTCCGCGCGCGAAATACGGCGGCTGCCGCTGCGCGCTCCTTGAGGTTAGCAACTGTCTTCAAAGTCAAGCTGTGGTTCGGTTTTGCACATGCTTTGCTGCGTCCCATAGTCTTT
>JBAVOG010000641.1:0-3339 GCA_049691875.1 Burkholderiales bacterium
CGCGTGGACGGCCGGCCGGTGTCGCTGCGACCAGCGACGGTCGAGCCGCGGTTGCTCGTGTATCACAAGCCAGCCGGCGAGATCGTGACGGCCCACGATCCCGAGGGAAGGCCAACCGTGTTCGAGCGCCTCCCGCGCGTGAAGGGCGCGCGCTGGGTCGCGATCGGTCGGCTCGATTTCAACACCAGCGGATTGCTTCTGTTCACCACCTCGGGCGAGCTCGCGGAACGCCTGATGCACCCGCGCTATGAAATCGAGCGGGAGTACGCGGTCCGCCTGCTGGGCAGGCTCGACGAGTCGCAGGCCGATCGTCTGCGGGAAGGAGTCCTGCTGGAAGATGGCCCGGCGCGATTCGATACGCTCGTCGACGTGGGAGGCGAGGGCGCCAACCACTGGTACCACGTGACCCTGCGGGAAGGGCGCAATCGCGAGGTCCGACGAATGTTCGAAGGCATGGGCATTCAGGTGAGCCGCCTCATCCGGGTGCGTTTCGGCCCGTTTCGTCTCCCGCCCAGCCTGAAGCGGGGGCAATGGCGCGAGCTCGAGGCGAACGAGATCGCTCTCGCCCTGGCCCCGCTCGAGGCCCCCGGCCCCGGGAGAAGCTCCGCGGGATGATCCGGGGCGTCCGACGCCCATGGGGCAGAGGGTCCCGTAGGCGCGCGCAAGGCGTGGCCATCCGCCTCTATCCCATTGTCTTGCTGGAACTTCCCTGTTAAAATCCGCCTCCGATGTGAAGATGGGCCGCGTGCCCATTTTTTGTTTGTGCCGGATTTGTAGCGGGTGATTTGCAGTAACGAGTTTGTGTAGCGAACCTCTAGCGTTTGCGTGGCGCGCGCATGAAAGGTGCTGAAGCCGTGGTGGAGCGGACTGTCTCGGGTCTCGGATACGAGCTGGTCGAAGCCCAGATTGCCCTGGGGGGACGTCTGCTGCGCGTGTTCATCGACCGCCCGGCGGGTAGCCCCGTGCCGGCAACGTCCGCAGGACCGGTGCAGAGCGGAATCTCCGTCGAGGACTGCGAGCGTGTGAGCCGTCAGCTCGAGCGCGTCCTGCCGGTCGAAGGGATCGACTACGATCGGCTCGAGGTGTCGTCGCCGGGTCTCGACCGGGTGCTGCGCACGCCCGAGCACTTCCGGCGATTCATCGGAGAGCGTGCGGTGCTGCAACTGCGGGTGCCGGTCGGAAATCGGCGGCGCTTCACCGGAGTGCTGCGCAGCGCGAGCGAGCGCGACATCGAGCTCGAAGTGGATGGCAGTGTGGTGTCGTTCCCGTTTGCGAATCTCGAGAGAGCGCGCCTGGTGCCGAATCTCTCGATATCCAAGGCGATCTGAGGAGACTGGAAGAATGAGTCGCGAGTTGCTGCTGCTGGTCGATGCCCTGTCACGGGAGAAGAACGTTCCCAAGGACGTGGTGTTCGGCGCGCTCGAGTTGGCGCTGGGTTCGGCAACCAAGAAGCGCTTCAACGAGGAGGTCGAGGTTCGGGTCGCTGTGGATCGGGAAACCGGCGACTACGAGGCCTTCCGCCGCTGGCAGATCGTGGCGGATGACGCAGTGGAGTTCCCCGCGCATCAGATCGCCATTTCGGATGCGCTCAAGCAGTACAACGACGTCCAGGTCGAGGATTTCATCGAGGAGTCGCTCGAGCCGGTCGAGTTCGGGCGCATCGGGGCACAAGCCGCGAAGCAGGTCATTCTGCAGAAGATCAGGGATGCCGAGCGCGAGCAGATTCTGCAGGACTTCCTCGCGCGCAACGACAAGCTGGTGACCGGTACGATCAAGCGCATGGAGCGCGGCAACGCCGTGATCGAGTCGGGGCGGGTCGAGGCAGTGCTGCCGCGCGACCAGATGATTCCCAAGGAAAACCTGCGGGTGGGCGACCGGTGCCGGGCCTATCTGCTCAAGATCGACCGGACGTTGCGCGGACCGCAGCTAGTTCTTTCGCGTACGGCCCCGGAGTTCATCATCGAGCTGTTCCGGCTCGAGGTTCCGGAGCTCGAGGAAGGGCTGCTCGAGATCAAATCGGCGGCGCGCGATCCCGGCGTGCGCGCGAAGATCGGCGTGCACACGAACGACCGGCGCATCGATCCCATCGGCACTTGCGTCGGCATGCGCGGCTCGCGCGTGCAGGCAGTCACCCAGGAGCTCGCGGGCGAGCGGGTGGACATCGTGCTCTGGTCCGCCGATCCCGCGCAATTCGTCATCGGCGCGCTCGCGCCCGCCGAGGTGCTCTCGATCGTCGTCGACGAGGAGAAGCACGCCATGGACGTGGTGGTCGACGAGGAGAATCTCGCGATCGCGATCGGCCGGTCCGGGCAGAACGTCCGGCTTGCCTCCGAGCTCACCGGCTGGCACATCAACCTCATGACCGAGGAAGAAAGCCAGCGCAAGACCGAGGAGGAGTCAACCGCGATCCGGCAGCTGTTCATCGACAAGCTCGATGTCGACCAGGACGTGGCCGACACGCTGATCCAGGAAGGATTCTCCACGCTGGAAGAGGTGGCCTACGTGCCGACGAACGAATTGCTCGAGATCGAAGGATTCGACGAGTCGGTCGTGAACGAACTGCGGTCGCGTGCGCGCGATTCGCTGCTGGTGCAGGCCATCCGGAGCGAGGAGAGCATCGAAGGGGTTGACCCCGACCTCTTGCAGCTCGAAGGCATGGACAGCGAGCTCGCGGCCAAGCTGGCGCAGAAGGGGGTTCGAACGCGCGACGACCTCGCCGACCTGGCGACGGACGATCTCGTGGAAATGGTCGAAATGGATGCGAATCGCGCCAAGGAACTCATCATGAAGGCCCGCGCGCACTGGTTCGCAGAGGAATGAGGTAGCCACGCATGGCCAATACGAGTGTCTCGCAGTTTGCGGGCGAGCTGAAAGTGAAGCCGCAGGTGCTGCTCGAGCAGCTGCGCGCCGCCGGCGTGAACAAGAAGGTTGCGGACGATCTGCTCAGCGAGCAGGACAAGACGAAGCTTCTCGAGTACCTGCGCAAATCTCACGGGGCGGGGGAGTCCAAGACCAAGATCACGCTTACCCGCAAGGAGACCAGTGCGATCCGCAAGGCGGATTCGAGCGGAAAGTCCCGCACGATACAGGTCGAAGTGCGCAAGAAGCGGGTCTTCGTGAAGCGCGATGCCACCGAGACCGCCGCACCACCCGTACCCGAAATCCCCGAGGCGCCGCCCGCGCCTGCGCCGGTGATCGACCAGCACGAGACCGAGCTGCGCGAAGCGGAAATGCGACGTCAGGAAGAGCTGACTGCGCGCCAGGCTGCCGAGCTTGCCGAAAAGCAGGAGCGCGAGCGCAAGCTTGCCGAGCAGCGCGAAGCCGAGCAGCGTGCCGCCG
>JBAVOG010000642.1:0-12065 GCA_049691875.1 Burkholderiales bacterium
CCGATCACGAGGCAGCCGCGATCGAACTGTTGCGCGAAGAGCTCGAATCGACCGGACGGAAGCGGCACGCGCCGCGCAAACCGGCCATGGGGAATCTCGAGCCGCCGAATGCTTCCTGCACGGGCGACCACCGGCAGCTGGCGCTCGCCTTGCACCAGCAGCGCCCCGGCCGGATCTACGAGCACCTGCACCTGCTCGGCAGCTACACCCGGCACTGCAAAGAACAGCCATACCTCTTCCCCGGCAGTGAATACGTCGACCGGCGGCTCCCAGGCCGGTGCGGCCTGCCCTTGCGGGCTCGCCTGGGTGAAGAAGCGGCGCTGCAGGCGGTCGGCTTCGTCCAGCATCTGGAGCGCCTGAGCCCACATCCAGCTGCGTGGGTGTCGGGTAGTCATGAATTTGTTCTCTCCGTTGCGGCATGCCGGCCGCGGCGCCGGGATGCGAGAAGTTTTGGTAAGTGCTAAATGGCCCCCGATTCCCAGCAATCAACCCCTCCCCTATCAACCTGATTGAAAAGGGAAATTTCGGCCTGAGGCAGCGGCCTGGCGGGCGACCTCTGCGCGATGCTATGGTCGCGCGCTGTAATGGCGGATCATCAGGAGACGGCCGATGAAGATCGCCCAGTTCGGTGCGTTCGGCAAACCCGAGGAAGTGCTTCGCTGCGTGGAGGTCGACGACGTGGGCACCCCCGCTCCAGACGAGGCGGTCCTCGACGTGCTCGCATTTCCGATCAATCCTGCGGACCTGCTGACCATCGAAGGGCGTTACGCCATCCGCCCTCCGTTGCCGGCACGCCTCGGCGCGGAGTGTGTCGGGCGGGTGATCGCGTGCGGTCGCGATGTCCGCGATCTCGCCGAGGGGGACCTCGTCATTCCTCTCGACCGGGAAAACTGGGTCCAGCGCAAGAAATCCAAGGCAACGCAGCTCGTGAAGGTACCGTCAGGCGTCGATCCCCTGCAGCTCGCCATGTTGAAGGTCAACCCGCCGACCGCCCACCTCATGATGACGAAGTATGTGGCACTTCAGCCGGGCGACTGGCTGATCCAGGATGCGGCCAACTCGGGCGTGGGTCACTGCCTGATTCAACTTGCGAAGGCTGCAGGGATTCGCACGGTGAACATCGTGCGGCGTGAAGGGCTCGTGGAGGAACTCGCAGCGCTCGGCGGCGACGTCGTGGTCGTGGACGGCCCGGATCTCGGTGAGCGCGTTCGGACCGCTACGGGCGGCGCGGCGATTCGCCTCGCCATCGATGCAGTGGGCGGGACCCAGGTCGTGCGCCTTGGCGACTGCCTCACCGACGAGGGGATCATCGTCAACTACGGCCTGCTCGCGGGGGAGAATCCACAGCTGACCGGTCAGCAGACCGTGTTCAAGCGTCTAACCCTCACCGGTTTCTGGCTGGTGCCGGCGCTGCAACGCATGGCCCCCGCGGAGATTCGCGCGATGTATGGGGCGCTGGCCGGCCGGATCACCGACGGATCGCTGCGCGTCCCGGTCGAGGCGACTTACCCGATCGAAGAGATTGCCCGCGCGGTTGCCCAGGCCAATGCCTATCGCCGTGCCGGGAAGGTGCTCGTGACGCCGAACGGAACATTGAAATAAGGCGCTCTGCATCGCGGGACTGGCTCATCCTGTGAGCCCCCACCGTCCGCATGCTCCCTCCAGCACCAGGCGGGAGACACAATGGTTACCAATGTGGATGCCGGCGATGATCCCGGAGCGGAATCACATCGAAGCACGCACCGGTCGGAAGAAGGCGGGCGGCGCGGCCACCGTCGCGATCTGATCGATTCAGAGCTCGCAGTGTCGTCGGGGCAGCGGGACAGGCGCCGTCGCGCCGAATCGCTGGTCGAGCTGCTCAGCCGACGACAGCCCGAGCAGATTGTCGGAGAGCTGGTGATTCCGGCGCGTGCCGCGCGAGCTGCGGAATTCCCACCGGATCTCGACGGACGCATCGTCACCGCGCTCCGCGCGCGGGGTATCGCGCAACTGTACTCGCACCAGCGCGACGCGTGGAACCACGTCGCCGCCGGGCGGCATGCCGTGATCGTGACACCGACCTCTTCGGGCAAGACGCTCTGCTACAACCTGCCGGTGCTCGACGCGGCGCTCGGCGGCCGCGCCAAGGCGCTGTACCTCTTCCCCACCAAGGCACTCGCCCAGGATCAGGTCGCGGAGATCCTGGAGCTGAACGCGGCCGGCGCCCTGGGTGTGCGCGCCGCCACCTTCGACGGGGACACACCGGGCGATGCGCGCCGCGCGGTGCGGACGCATGGCGACATCGTCGTGTCCAATCCGGACATGCTGCACTCGGGCATCCTGCCGCACCACACCAAGTGGGCGCAGTTCTTCGAGTCGCTACGCTACGTGGTGATCGACGAGCTCCACACCTATCGGGGCGTGTTCGGTTCCCACATGGCGAACGTCATCCGCCGCCTCAGGCGGATCTGCCGGTTCTACGAATCCGATCCGGTCTTCATCCTTTGCTCCGCCACCATCGCCAATCCGGGCGAGCTCGCCGAGCACCTGCTGGGCGAGCCGGTTGCGGTCGTCGCCGAAACCGGCGCGCCTCAGGGCAAGAAGATCCTGATGCTCTGGAATCCGCCGGTCGTCAATGCCGATCTCGGACTGCGTGCGTCGGCCCGCTCGCAATCCACCCGCATCGCGCGCCTCGCGCTGAAGCTGGGCCTGAAGGCGATCCTCTTCGCCAACACGCGCCTCGAAGTCGAGGTGCTGACCAAGTATCTCAAGGACGCGTTCGACGCGGACCCGCGCAAGCCGGCGCGGGTGGCGGCCTACCGCGGCGGCTACCTCCCGACCGAACGGCGGGACAAGGAGCGCAAGTTGCGCGCCGGAAGCCTCGACTGCGTCGTCTCGACCTCGGCGCTCGAGCTGGGCATGGACATCGGCGCGCTGGACGTCTGCGTGCTGAACGGCTACCCCGGATCGGTGGCAGGCGCCCTCCAGCGCTTCGGTCGCGCCGGTCGGCGCCAGCGGACCGCGCTCGGCGTCCTGGTCCTCTCTTCGAATCCCCTCGATCAGTACATCGCACGGCACCCGGAGTTCTTTCTCGGCGCGAGTCCCGAGCATGCACGCATCGACCCCGATCAGTTGCTCATCCTCATGGACCATATCCGCTGCGCTGCGTTCGAGCTGCCGTTTCGCGACGGCGATCGCTTCGGCGGTGAGGACCTGCGCGCGGCGCTCGACTTTCTCGCGGCAGAAGGAGTGGTGCATCGCGAAGGTGAGAGCTGGCACTGGATCACCGACAGCTATCCCGCAAACAGCGTGAATCTCCGCTCCGTGGCGGACGGCAACTTCGTCGTGATCGACGTGACGGACGGGCATCGAAACGTGATTGCGGAAGTCGATTACTCGAGCGCGGCCGTCACGCTCTACGAAGGGGCGATCTACATGATCCAGTCGGCGCCCTGGCAGGTGGAGAAGCTCGACTGGGTCGGCCGCAAGGCGTACTTGCGCCGGGTTCACGCGGACTATTACACCGACGCAATCGACTACACCCGTCTCAAGATCCTGGCCGAGTTCGCGGCGGACGAGCGCGATCGAGCACGCTGTGCGCACGGCGAGGTGCACGTTGTGCGGCGCGTCGCCGGCTACAAGAAGATCCGCTACTACACTCACGAGAACATCGGCTATGGAAACGTGAGCCTGCCGGACCAGGAAATGCACACCACGGCACTGTGGTGGGAGGCACGCCCGCAAGCCCTCGACCAGGCATTTGCAACGCGGCACGAGGCCCTCGATGGTTTTCTGGGCGCGGCATATGCCCTGCATCACATCGCCGCACTGCTCTCGCTTGCCGAGACCCGCGACATCGGACGTGCGGTCGGTGACGGGAATGGCGACTGGTCGGCGGTAATCGGACCGGACAGACGCGCAACCGTTCGCACACAGGACGGCGCAGACTTCGATGTCGCCCGGGGGCTGCGCGCATTTCGCCCGGCGGTCTTCCTGTACGACAGCTATCCGGGCGGCATCGGCCTCTCTGCGCCACTGTTCGATCTGCGCGCGGAGGTTCTGGATCGCGCAATCGATCTCGTCGCGCATTGCACGTGCAAGGACGGCTGCCCTGCCTGCGTCGGGCCGGTTCTGGCGGACACGAGCGGCGCGCGGTTGTCCCTACGCGTCGCGGCCCTCCGTGTCCTCGATCTCCTTCGGGAAGAGTCAACGCCGATGCAGCACGCCCACGAACTCCAGTCGCCCGAACATCTCGCGGTGCAATAAAGTTCCACCCGATCCTCGCATTCCGCTCGTCGTCAACAATGCCCGAAACAGCATTCCAGCCTCACGAGTGCGCCATGCCAGCGGTAGCAGCTACCGGCCTGCGCGACCGGTTGCTGCGGCTGCGGCAGTCTTCCGGCACCCCCGCCACCCCTTGTGCCACGACGCCGCAGCCGTCAGCAACCCTCCCGAACACGCTCGCCGAGCGCATCGAACGCATGCGACTCCCGGTGGCCCGCGACTTGCACGTTTCGCGCGACGCGGACCTCGCGCGGATAGCGAGCGGGCGCTGGCTGGCACCGCAACTCCTGGCGGTCGAACGCCGCCTGCAGGTGAACCATGTGCACGGCAGCATTCGCCTCGACCACGCGCGCAACTCGGCGCATCGCATACTCGAAACGCTTGGCGTCACGACCCGTGATCCCGGCCAGCTCGTCTTTTTTGACACCGAGACGAACGGCCTGGCCGGCGGCACTGGAACACTCGCTTTCCTCATCGGTCTGGCACGGTACGAGGACGACTGCCTCTGCATTCGGCAGCTTCTCATCACGAGCTTTGCGGCCGAGACTGCATTGATCGAAGCCGTTCGCTCATACGTGTCGGCCGGCAGCTGCCTGGTGTCCTACAACGGCAAGAGCTTCGATGCCCCGCTCGTCCGCACGCGCGCGCGCCTGGCGCGTGCGTCCGACCCGCTCGGAGCATTGGAGCATATCGACCTCTTGCATCCGGTGCGCCGCGCGTTTCGACGCGAGTGGCCGAATTGCCGATTACGCACGGCGGAGGAGCGCGCACTCGGCTTCACGCGCGTCGACGATCTGCCCGGCAGCCTCGTGCCGGAAGTGTTCCGGCGCTTCATGCGATTCGGCGATGTCACATCGCTGCCGAAAGTCCTCGAACACAATCGCCTCGATCTCGTGTCACTGGCCGCTCTGCTCGAGCCGCTCGCCGAAGCGCCATGAGCTCGCACCAAGCCATCCCGGTCGGTACTCCGGGAGATGAAGGCCTCAGTCGTCGCTCGCCGGTGCGCGGAACTCGCTGACGAGTTGCTGCTGGACGTTCGGCGGAACGGGCTCGTAGTGGCTGAATTCGATGCTGTAGGAGCCCGCGCCCCCGGTGACCGACTTCAGCCTCGACTGATACGTGGTCAACTCGGATAGTGGAACCTGTCCCGAAACCGTGAGCATGCCGCCCGATTGTGACTGGGTTCCCGTGATCTGCCCCCGCTTGGAGGAGAGGTCTCCGGTGATGTCTCCCATCGCGCTCTCGGGCACCGTCACCGCGATGTTCACGATGGGTTCGAGCACGATGGGCCGTGCTTTCCCGACCGCCTCGAGGAATGCCTTGCGTCCCGCCGAGACGAACGCAATCTCCTTCGAATCGACCGGGTGGCTCTTGCCGTCGTAGACCGTCACGCGCACGTCCTGCATGGCGTACCCGGCGATCGCGCCGGATTCAAGGACGTGTTGCACCCCCTTCTCGACGGCGGGAATGAACTGGCCCGGGATCGCCCCGCCCTTCACTTCGTTGACGAACTCGAACCCGGCGCCCCGCGCGAGCGGCTGGATGCGCAGAAACACCTCGCCGAACTGTCCGGCGCCGCCGGTCTGCTTCTTGTGCCGGTTGTGGCCTTCCGCGGGCGCCGTGATCGTCTCGCGGTAGGCAATGCGTGGCGGATGGGTCTTCACCTCGAGCTTGTACTGGGACGCCATCCGCTCGAGCACGGTCCGCAGGTGGAGCTCGCCGAGCCCCTTCACGACTGTCTCGTTCGTGGATTTGACGCGCTCGACCTCGATGCACGGGTCCTCCGCGGCGAGCTTTTCGAGAATATCCCAGAGCCGCTGCTCGTCGCCCCGCTTCGTCGTCTCGATCGCCAGACCGAAGATGGGGTCGGGAAACTCGAGCGGCCGCAGATGAATGTGATCCTCGTCGTGCGAATCGTGCAGCACGCTGTCGAACTGGATCTCATCCACCTTCGCGAGCGCGCAGATTTCGCCCGGGACTCCCTCGGGGACTTCGACGAGGTCCTTCCCCCTGACCATGAAGAGATGGCCGACCTTGATGGGTTTTCGCGCATCACCGATATATAGCTGGCTGTCCTTGGTCACCGTGCCCTGGTGCACCTTGAAATACGAGAGCTTCCCCATGAACGGATCGACGGCGACCTTGAAGACATGCGCGATCACGTGCTTTGCCGGGTCGGGCTCTGCGTGGAACTCCTCCGCTTCGCTCCCCTCGCCGCGCAGGAAGGCCCGCGGATTGCCCTCGGCGGGATTGGGCGCAAGGTGCACGAGGATGTCGAGCAGCTCCTTGACGCCGGCGCCGGTCTTCGCCGACGTGAAGCAGATCGGAATAAGGTGCCCTTCGCGAAGCGCCTCCTCGAAGGGCGCGTGCAATTGCTCGGGGGCGACCTCGCCTTTTTCGAGATAGAGCGCCATCAGCTCCTCGTCCACCTCGACCACCTGATCGACCAGCGCGCTATGCGCCTGCTCTACCGACGAGAAGTCGGATTCGCCGGAGGGGTTGAAGAAGCAATCCACGACGCGTGTTCCGCCTCCGGCCGGCAGATTGATCGGCAGGCACTCCTTACCGAACGCCTCCTGGATCCGCTCGACCAGCCCCGGCAGATCAATCGGGTCCGCATCGATGCGATTGACGACGATCATCCGGCACAGTTTCATGGACTCTGCCCAGTGCATCATGCGCGTCGTCGTCAGCTCGATGCCGGTCTGCGCATTGATCACCACGGCGGCGGTATCGACGGCCGCGAGACCGCCGATCGATTGCCCGAGAAAATCCGGGGCGCCGGGCGTATCGACGAGGTGGATGCGCGTTCCGTCGGTCTCGAAATGCACCACGGACGAACGCAATGAATGCTGGTATTCCTTCTCCAGCGCGTCGAAATCGCAGACGGTGCTTCCGCGCTCGATCGTCCCCATGGCGGGGATGGCCTTTGCCTGCTGGAGCAGCGCCTCGGTAAGCAGGGTTTTTCCGGAACCGGTGTGTCCGACAAGCGCGACACCCCGGATCGCCTCGATCGAGTGCGAACCCATTGACCCCTCCATTCCGGTGTGGTCGCGCTCTGTGCGCGGCGCGATCCCGGCGCCAGTATAAGTAGGCCTGCCGCACGGCCGCAAGGCGCCCGGGCAATGGGCCGGCGCCACGGCGTAAGTGCCTAATGGTCCTCGGGATTCCCGCGTCGAGCCGGGGGCGCGTACTGGCGCGCCGGCGGCCTGGATGGATGCTGCGGTGATCGCCGCCCGTGCGAGCGGACGTGGATCAAAGCGCCCGCGACCGGGCGATTCTAGACTTGATGCGAGCGTTCGCGCCGCTGCATCGGCAGCGCGAGGAGAGAGATCGCGACACCGCCGAATATGAACATCATGCCCGTCCCGACCAGCATCCAGCGCGGCGCACGCAGCCAGTGCACATCGAGCGGAACAAGGTCATAGCCAAGCGCCAATGCAACCAGGCCGAGCAGAACGGCAATTCCGCCCATGGTGAAGACAAGCCCCTTCGGGGGAAGATCATTGCAACAGAAAGCGCGGTGGGGCATAACGGAACCTGCTGGGTGGACGTCTGCAGTATGGCCACCTCGCCTCGTTCCGCGAGGCAAAATGTCACTTCTCGTGCACCGCCCCCGCGGCTCCTGTGACATGTTTCCGCCTCCGCCGTGACGACCTTTCGACGGAGCGGGTGCCGAGCGGAAGTTGGCTTGATGTAATCTTTCGTCCTATTCGAAGCAACGCGGAGCGTCCATGAACGAATCCAGCATCCGGCTCGAGATCGCCGAAGGCTATGCGGTGGTCACGCTGAATCGGCCGGATCGGTTGAACAGCTTCAATCCGGAGATGCATGAGCGATTGCGCGATGCCCTCGATGAAATCGGAAGGCGCGAGGATATCCGGGCAGTTCTGCTTACTGGCGCAGGACGGGCGTTCTGCTCGGGTCAGGATCTTTCCGAGCGCCGCTTCGCGCCTGATGCGCCGCCGCCCGATCTGGGCGCGTCGCTCGAGACGCAATTCAATCCGCTCGTCCGGCGTCTGCGCGCGTTGCCCAAGCCCGTCGTCTGCGCAGTGAACGGTGTTGCGGCCGGCGCGGGCGCGAATGTCGCGCTCGCGTGCGACATCGTACTCGCCGGTCGCTCCGCAAGCTTCATACAGGCCTTCTGCAAGCTCGGGCTCGTTCCCGATTCGGGTGGAACCTACTTCCTCCCGCGCCTGGTCGGAAGCGCGCGCGCCATGGGGTTGGCGCTGCTCGGCGACCGGCTCGCCGCCGACGAGGCAGAACGGATTGGGCTCATCTGGAAATGCGTCGACGACGCCGCACTCGCCGACGAATCGCGCGCGCTCGCCCGCCACTTTGCCCTCCAGCCGACCCGCGGGCTCGCCGCCATCAAGCATGCAATGCAGGCATCCTCGCTGAACACGCTCGACCAGCACCTTGCGCTGGAGCGTGACCTGCAGCGCGAGCTTGGCCAAACGCTCGACTATCGCGAAGGCGTGACTGCGTTTCTCGAAAAGCGGTCGCCACGATTCGAGGGGAGGTGAACCGGATGACCACGTACGACCAGCTGGAACCGATCGAGAAGGCGAGCGTCGAGGAGCTGCGTGCGCTGCAGCTCGGGCGACTCGGCTGGAGCCTCCGGCACGCATACGAGAAAGTCCCGCACTATCGGCGCAAATTCGACGCGCACGGCGTACGCCCCGACGCTCTCAAGAGCCTCGCGGACCTGGCGAAATTTCCATTCACGACCAAGCAGGATCTGCGCGAGAACTACCCATTCGGCATGTTCGCGGTGCCGATGAGCGAGATCGTGCGCATCCACGCTTCGAGCGGCACGACGGGCAAACCGACCGTCGTCGGCTATACCAAGCGCGACATCGCTATCTGGTCGCATTGCATGGCGCGGTCGATCCGCGCCGCAGGCGGTCGGTCCAGCGACAAGATCCACGTGGCCTATGGGTACGGACTTTTCACGGGCGGCCTCGGGGCGCACTACGGCGGCGAGATGCTGGGTGCAGCCGTCATTCCGGTCGGCGGCGGCATGACCGAGCGGCAGGTGCAGCTCATCACCGACTTCAAGCCCGAGATCATCATGGTGACGCCTTCGTACATGCTGGCGATCGCCGACGAGTTCGAACGCCAGGGACTCGATCCGGCGGCATGCTCGCTACGCATCGGCATCTTCGGCGCCGAGCCCTGGACCGATTCGATGCGCGCCCAGATCGAGAAGCGCATGGGCCTGGACGCGATCGACATCTACGGCCTCTCCGAAGTCATGGGTCCGGGCGTCGCGCAGGAGTGTATCGAGACCAAGGACGGCCTCACTGTCTGGGAGGATCATTTCTATCCCGAGATCATCGATCCTGCGACCGGGACGGTATTGCCGGACGGCGAGCCCGGCGAACTCGTATTCACGTCGCTCAGCAAGGAAGCGCTCCCGGTCATCCGGTACCGCACGCGCGATCTCACGCGGTTGCTGCCGGGGACGGCGCGCACCATGCGACGCATGGGGCGCATCACCGGGCGGAGCGACGACATGCTGATCATCAGAGGCGTGAACGTGTTCCCGACCCAGATCGAGGAGCTCCTGGTGACGGAACCGAAGCTCGCCCCGCACTATATGATCGAGGTCAGGCGTGAAGGTCCGCTTGACGACATGCTCATCCTCGTCGAAATGCGCCAGGATCTCGGCAGCCGCATTTCCGCCGACGAGCGGGCGGAGATCGAGCGCCACGTCCAGCACAGTGTCAAGAGCTATGTCGGCGTAACCGCGCGGGTGCAAGTGGTCGACCCGGGAAAGATCGAGCGCTCTCAGGGCAAAGCCCGGCGTGTCATTGACCTGCGTGCAAAGAGCTGACGGACTTCCGAAGATCCCGAGGGCTCGAGGTTCGGCGTGAAGATCCGCGCGGTGGATGAGGCCCTCCAGCGCGCTATGCAGGCACGTCCGCTGCGCGCGAAGTCGCTCGTCGTGACCGTGTTCGGCGATGCAATCGCTCCACATGGCGGGGCGGTCTGGCTTGGCGGCTTGATCAGATTGCTCGGCCCGTTCGGGATCAACGAGCGGGCCGTGCGCACGACAGTCTTCCGTCTCACGCGTGAGCATTGGCTGCGGGGCGAGCAGGTCGGCCGCCGCAGCCATTACACCTGGACCGAGAGTGGCCGGCGCCGGTTCGAGGCCGCGTTTCGGAAGATCTACGGCATGGGCCCCGACGCCTGGGACGAGCGATGGTGCCTCGTGATCGAGACGGGTGATCGGCTTGTGCGGGTGAAACGCAAGGCGTTACGGGATGAGCTTGCCTGGGTCGGATTTGGACGGATTTCGGCCGGCGTTCTGGCGCATCCCACGATCGACGCCGAATCCGTCGCCGCGATTCTGGCGGAGCATCGCGCGGAGCGCCACGTGCTCGTCATGCATGCGCGCCACGACGCTGCCAGTGGCGGCGGCGCGTTGGCCGATGCGATCCGGACTGCTTGGGACCTCGAGCGGCTCGAGCGCGATTACCGGGCGTTCGTGGAGCGCTTCCAGCCCATCCTGAGCGCACTGCAACAGCGACCCGGCGGCGAGTTGGACCCGGAGCAGTGCTTCGTGGTGCGCACGCTGCTCATCCATGAATACCGCCGGGTTATCCTCCGTGATCCGCTGCTCCCGGATTCACTGCTTCCGCGGCATTGGCCCGGTTCGGCCGCCCGACAGCTGTGTCGAGACCTGTATCAGGTGACCCACCGCCAGACGGAGCAGCACCTCGTTGCCACGCTGCAGACCCCGGATGGGCCCCATCCTCAGGCCGCTCCGTACTTCTATGCCCGCTTCGGGGGGCTGTCATGAACGCGGTTCGGCCGGGATAGTCGTACCATAGGCGTTGGAGGCCACTCGTGCGCTCGATCTTCGCGCGTGTTCTGGTTGCCGTTCTCGCAGCCGCATCTGGATCTTTCTTGACGTCGACCGCTCATTCCGAGAGTCCGTACGCCACCCAGCGCGCAGCGCTGGTTGCCGAAATCGCCGCCATGGCCCGAGCGACCGGCCATGAAACGGGACACCCGGCGCTCAGCGGCCCGGTCATGGCTGCAATGGGCCGCGTCGAGCGGCACCGATTCGTACCCGCGGACGACGTGCCCTACGCGTACGAGAACCGGCCGCTGCCGATCGGTCACGGGCAGACGATTTCGCAGCCCTACATCGTCGCGCTGATGACCGACCTGGCAGCCCCCGCGCCGTCCCACGTCGTGCTCGAGGTCGGCACCGGATCCGGATACCAGGCAGCGGTGCTCGCCGAGCTGGTTGCGCAGGTCTACACGATCGAGATCGTCGCGCCGGTGGGTGAGCAAGGCGCTGCGAACCTGAAGGCTGCGGGATACGGAAACGTTCATGCGCGCATCGGCGACGGCTATCACGGATGGCCCGATGCGGGGCCGTTCGACAGCATTCTCGTCACTGCCGCAGCGCCCGCTGTGCCCCCTGCTCTCGTGGAGCAGCTCAAGCCGGGAGGACGACTGGTCATTCCCGTGGGGGGCCGATGGGATGTACAGGAGCTGCTCGTCATCGTGAAGAATGACGACGGCTCCACGACAACGAAGTCTACGATTCCCGTCAGATTCGTCCCGTTCACGCGCAACAGGTAGGCGCCCGCAAAAGCGCGAACCGGTGCCGCGGTCACCCGTGCTACGCTCGGACGAGACCATGCCCGCCAGCACGCTCCTCGTCGACCATCTGGTCGAATCATTTGCCGCACGCGGCGTGAAGCGTATTTTCGGTGTCCCCGGCGGCGGATCCAGCCTCGATCTGATCCGGGCGGCCGAGTCGCGCGGCATACCCTTCGTCC
>JBAVOG010000643.1:0-4026 GCA_049691875.1 Burkholderiales bacterium
GTGCAGAACTTCGAGAACCTCAACCCGGCCAACACGTTCTGGGACAAGTACCACGACGTGTTCGCCAACATCGACACCGAGTCGGAGCGCTTTCTCGAATTCGAGCGCTGGTGGGGCGGCTACTTCCTGCTGAACCGCGAGGAGATCGAGTGGATCACCCAGAATCTGTTCGTCGGCAACAAGCTGTGGTCGGGAGCGATGACGGCAGGCCCCGGCGGAGCCCTCGACCTGCGCCAGATCAAGGTGCCGATCGTGCTGTTTGCTTCGCTGGGGGACAACATCACGCCGCCGCAACAGGCGTTCAACTGGGTTGCCGACGTGTACGGCAGCACCGAGGAGATCAAGGCCCGCGGGCAGGTGATCGTCGGCCTGATGCAGGAGAACGTCGGGCACCTGGGCATCTTCGTCTCCGGCAAGGTCGCAAAGAAGGAGGGGGCGCAGATCGCGTCGGTGCTGAAGTCGATCGAGGCGCTGCCGCCCGGCCTGTACGGAATGGAGATCACGGAGCAGAAGGACAGCGACGGCAAGCCGGCGTACGAAGTGAGCTTGGTCGAACTGCGCCTTGAAGAAGTCGTCGCAAGCCTGAATCGCTTCAAACGCGCCGATGAAAGACCGTTCGAAGCCGTGAAAGCCGTTTCGGAGTTCAATCAGCGCGCCTACGAGCTCTTTGGGCGCCCGCTGGTCCAGGCGACGTCCAACGAGTACGGCGCCAAGCTGTCGCGAGAGTTTCACCCGCTCCGGTTGCAGCGCTGGGCGTTCTCCGACCTCAATCCCTGGCTGGGGTGGCTGGCCCCGACTGCGAACGCGGTGAAGGCCCAGCGCCAGGCGCTTGGGCCAGACGACCCGGCGCGCAAACTCGAGTCGCTGGTGTCCGAACTCACCAGCGCTTCGCTCGATTGCTATCGGGCCCTGCGCGACGCGCATGCCGAAGCCGCCTTCTTCCAGATCTACGGCAATCTGTTCACCTTCTATTTGAGCGACGAGCATAGCGCCGAAGCGGAGAAGCCACGGGTGGACCCGCGTGAGCTTCCGTTCGTCAAGAAGGCGCTGGCTTCGATCGACCAAGGCGGTTACGCGGAAGCACTCGCGCGCGTAGCCTTCCTGATGGCCCACAAGGACGAGCCTCTGCCGCTTTCCAGGCTGGAGCTGGCGCAGGAACTGATCGACGAATACCGCGAACTGCTGCCGGAGCTGGCGCCCGATGTGGCGCGCCGGATCGGCGGCGAGCAGGAAATCATCGCGCGCTACGAACCGGACAGGGCGATCGAGACGCTGCCCGTGCTGCTGGCCGACCGGAAAGACCGAGAGCAGCTGCTCAGGCTGCTGGAGTGCGTGCTTGCGGACAAGCGCGTGCAACGTATAGAGCCTTCGCCCGAGCAGACTGCGATGCTCGCGCGTATCCGCGGGGTGCTCGGCGCCGTGGACCGCCGGCCGGCCGGGTCTCGGCGCGGTGACGGATCGGGAGGGTTCGCTACGGCGAAGGGATCAATCGACAAGAATGGCGATCGAAAGCGTGCCGCACCATAGCCGGTTTCGCAAGATTTTGGCAACGATGGCATGAGCGAACGTTCGCAGGAGCGATTGTTCCGTACGCAGGCCGATGAGCTCGTCGTGCAGATGCCCGGGCGCGGCATCGAGCCGTCATGGCTTGCGCGACCGCTTGAAGATCTGGGGCTTCGAGCAGGTAGCGGAGTGTGCGCAATACGTGTCGAGGCCCCAGTGGACTGGCGCTGGGCCACGGTGGATGCCGCCTTCCTCGCGAGAGTGGCGCAGCAGCTCGACAAGCCACAGCAGCAAATCGCCATTCACGGCCTACCGCCGGACCTGCACAACCTGCTCGCGCTGGCGCGTGCGATACCGTCCGCTGGCGCAAGCGCAACCGCGCCACCTGGTTTTGTCGCGCGGGCTGGTCTGCTCGGTCTGGATTGGGCGCGCAACCTGGGCGCGTTGGTGAACCTACTCGGCGAGGTCGTGCGTCTGCTGCCGCGGTTTGTCGCCGGGCGTGCCAAGATTCGCAGCAGCGAGCTGGTCGAGGTGCTGGCGGAGTCGAGCAGTCGCGCACTGCTCATTGTCGGCATCGTCAATCTCCTCATGGGCAATATCCTGGCGTTTGTGGGGGCCGTTGAGCTCAAACCGTTCGGCGCCGGCATCTACGTTGCGAACCTCGTCGGGATCGCATCGGCACGCGAGTTGACACCCATACTCACAGCGATCGTTCTTGCGGGACGCACCGGCGCCAGCTTTGCCGCCCGCATCGCGACTATGCAAGGCAACGAAGAGATCGACGCACTCACGACGCTGGGCGTTTCCCCGGTCGAGTTCCTGGTGCTTCCGCGCGTTGTGGCCCTCAGCCTGCTGATGCCGCTGCTGTTTGTCTATGGGTGCGCGCTTGCGCTGTTCGGCGGCCTGCTCGTCGCGGTGCCGTTTCTGGATATGTCCGCGGCCGGCTACTCGGTGCAGACCCAGCAAGCGATCGGCGCTGCCCAGTTCGCGATAGGCGGCCTCAAGGCGTTTGTGTTCGGCGCCCTTGTCGCTTTTCTCGGGTGCCACTTCGGATTGCGTGCGGAGCGCAGTGCGGCAGGGGTCGGCGCTGCCACCACCATGGCCGTGGTCAGCTCGATCGTCGCGATCATCTTGGTGGATGCCGTTTTTGCAGTGTGCACGAATGCGATGGGGATCTGAGCCATTGAGCGCGTCGTCAACCAGGCCGGGGATCAGCATCGAGGACGTCAGTGTCGGATACGACGGGCGCGCGGTGCAAAGCGGGATCAGCGCCGATATCGGTAAAGGGGAGATCTTTGCGATCGTGGGAGACAGCGGCTCGGGCAAGAGCACGCTGTTGAAGACGATGGTGGGGCTTCTCCCGCCGCACTCTGGGCGCATCCTCTTCGACGGAAGGTCTCTCGAAGAGCACATGCAGCATGGACCGCCGCCGTTCGGAATCCTGTTTCAGAGCGGCGCGCTGTGGACGTCGATGAGCGTCCTCGAAAACGTGACCGTGCCGATGGACCTGCAGGGTTATTCGATTCCAGCCGCACGTCCTGCTCTCGCGCGGTTCAAGCTTGGTCTGGTCGGGCTGGCCGGCGACGCGGACCGTTACCCGGCAAGCTTGAGCGGCGGCATGCGCAAGCGCGCCGCGCTTGCACGAGCGCTCGCTATGGATCCAAGCGTACTGTTCTTGGATGAGCCCTCCTCAGGATTGGATCCGTTGGCTTCACGGCGTCTGGACGACCTCGTTCTGACTTTGCGCGGCGGGCTCGATATTACGGTGGTTCTGGTCACGCACGAACTGGAAAGCCTCTACAGCATCGCCGACCGCATGCTGTTCCTCGACGGCGAGGCGCACCGTCCGGTGGCGCTCGGGAGGCCCGCCGAATTGGTGAAATCGGCCGACAGCCGCAAGGTGCGTGATTTTCTGGCGCGCCGGGGAACGGCGCCCGCGGCGCGCACGGAGGCTGCAAGGTGAGCAAACCCAGCGCGACGCTCATCGGCGTATTTGTCCTGGGGGCGATCGCCTTGATCGTCGCCGGCGTGCTGTTCTTCGGCAGCGGCGCGTTCCTCGAAAAGCGGATACGCTTCGTGAGCTTCTTCCCTGGTTCGGTGGCCGGATTGCAGGTCGGCGCGGCGGTCACGTTTCGTGGCGTTCGCGTCGGCCAGGTCGATTCGATCGGCGTTCGCCTCGAGCCGAACACCCTCAGGTCGATCATTCAGGTCAACATGGAACTGTCGCCCGCGACGATCCACTTCTACGGCGCCCCGCTACCCGATTTCGAGAAGGAGGTGCCGACGCTCGCGCAGCGCGGCCTCTTCGCGCAACTCGTGATGCAAAGCTTCGTGACGGGCGTCTTGAACGTGAACCTGGATTTTCGGCCCGGTGTCCAGGCGTCGCGTATGGGCCTGAGCACAGACGTACCGGAGGTGCCGACCGTGCCCAGCGAGTTCGAAGCCATCACGAAAAAGCTCGGACAGATCGACATCGCCAAAGCATTGGACGCTTTTGAACACACGCTTGCGTCTGTGAATGAG
>JBAVOG010000644.1:0-2148 GCA_049691875.1 Burkholderiales bacterium
AATACATCCCGCCAGGCAACTCGACGGCGCCGCGCAGCAGCGGTGGCACCGGAATCTTCAGATTGTCGCCGCCCCAGATGGCAAGCGCGACATCGCCGACCACGAACGCCACTCCGACGGTGAGCAGGACCTGTGCAAGATGATTTTCGCCCGTGCGCCGGATCAGGAAACGGTCCACCAGGAAGCCGAACACGACGACCGCAGCGCCGCCGCCGAGGATCGCAATCGTGAAACTTCCACTCTGCTGCGCCAGCGTGAGCCCGATGTACCCGCCGAGAAGATAGTAGGCACCGTGCGCCATGTTGACGACCCGCATCAGGCCGAACGAGAGCGTGAAGCCGCTCGCGAGCAGGAACAGCAGCGCCGCGAACGAGACGCCGTTGATCGCCTGGAGAATGGCGCTGGTCATGCCGACGGGCGCGATTGGTGGAGCGGACTGACGGGGTCAGCGGTGGGAGGGAGTGGCGCAGCGTAGTTCGATCCCCTCCTCTTCGAGGAGGGGAAAGAGCACGCGGCCGCACCGCGCCGGTCACTAGCGCTTGTATGGGCCCCGGGCGATAAACTCGTCCGGCTTCCAGGTCCAGAACTGCGAGACGTTCGTATAGGTCTTGACCGGGACGTTTATCAGCACCTCGCCCAGCACGGGGTGCTTCACTTTCCGGATTTCGGTGATGTACACGTTCTGCACCGGATTGTCGAACGAGTCGAGCTTCAGCGGTCCGCGTGGCGCCTTGACCTGGACCGTGCGCATCGCCTTGATGAATGCGCCCGGATCTTCCACCTTGCCGTTGATCGAATCCAGCGCCGCCTTGGTCCACAGTCCGGCCGTGTAAGCGCTTTCCGCGAACCAGGACGGAACGATCTTGTGCTTCTTCGCGAATGCGTCCACGAACGCCTTGTTCTCCGGGGTGTCGATGCCCGCCGCGTAGACGAGCGAGTTGCCGATCAGGCCGATCGCACGATCGTCCATCTGGGGTAGCACGTCCGCGTGCAGCCAGTAGCCCCCGTAGATCTTGCTCTTCTTGTCCATGCCGAAGTTGAACCACGCCTCGAACAGCCGCACGCGATCTGCGCCCACGACGACCGCGACGACCGCCTGCGTGTTCGCGGGAATCGACGCGATTGTGGCACCGTAGTCCTTGGTGCCGATCGGGTTCCAGATGATCTTGTCCACCTTGCCGCCCAGATCGGTGAACACCTTCACCGCACCCAGCGTCACCTCCTGGCCGAACGTGTAGTCCTGGCCGATGAACGTGACGTTGCGGAGCTTCAGGACGTTGTAGAGATAGTCGCCCATCGGATGACCGATCTGGCTCGAAGAGACTGCGGTGCGCACGACCGTGGGGGTGCGATTCCACTTGGTGACATCGTCGGCGCCGGCCGGATCCATCACCAGGGGAACACCCGTTTCTTTGCTCACCTGTGCCACCGCGGGGCCTTCGTGACCACACAACGGCCCGACCATGAGATTGACCTTCTCCTGATGCACGAGTCGCCGTGCCTGATTCAGAGCCTGGTCGGGGTTGCAGGTCGTGTCGGCCACGATCACCTCGACCTTGCGTCCGCCAGCCGTGTATCCGGCCTGTTCCCAGAACAGTTTGAAGCCGTTGACCATTTCCTCGCCGGGTTTGGCGAGCGGTCCGGTGACGGGAGCAAGCAGGCCGATCTTGATTGGTCCGGTCTGTGCATGCAGTACGTTGCTTGCAGTCCCGAGTCCCAGCACAACCGCGAGCGCAGCCGCGGTTCGCAGCGACGCAACAACTCCTTGATTTCCTGCTTTCATGTCGTCTCCTCCATCCGGGAATGTTGCCCGCGCGGCGCTCTGCTTTGTCTTTTGTCCGACTTTCAGGCCGGTGACGACCGACGCGGGATGCAGAATTGTTATTTGCGATCCCATTATACTTGGCCGGTCGGCGCGACTGTCAACAATACTCCGCGGCGATTTGGAGCGCTTTGCTGCGCCTGTCGAGTCGTCACACTGCTTTCACGGGATGCTGCAGCGCACGCCACTAATCGCCCACCATTTTCCGACACGTGCGCCACGCACTCGCCGGCAGGTCGACCAATTCCACGGAGCGGATCGCGGCCAAACTTGTACTACGTGAACGACGCACAGCAGGAAAATTGACCAAAGGAGAGGTGATGACA
>JBAVOG010000645.1:0-2903 GCA_049691875.1 Burkholderiales bacterium
TGCCTGCATGAGTCGGCCGCGCGCGGCATCGTCGAGCGCGAGGCCGAGCGCCTTGCAACCGTACCGCAGCGCGGCCTCCGTGACGTGAGTGAAGTCCTCGTAGCGCTGCATCAGGCTGCGCTGCCAGGTGTATTCGAGCTGCTTGGTCCGCCAGAGCTGCGAGAGGGCGGTTCCCTTGCCTGGCCACAGTTCGTCACACAGCCTGATGACCGAATGGACGTCGAACAGCGTCCCGTACGCGTCAAATACCAGGGCCTTGACCGGGTCGCTCATGAGTGGACACTCCGTGTGGTGACGCCGTGCGGATCGGTTTTCGCGGCGCAGATCTGCGGTGATGCTTCCGGCGCGCGACCACGGACTCGCATCCCGGCCGAGCGCACGACGGCGGAATCAACTTTGCACCAGCCGTGCGGCAGGCGCAAGGTCTCGCGCGGCGCCAGGGGCGGGCTCTCGACGCGGTGGTCCTGGCGCTTCTCGTGGCCCTGGAGCCGTGCTAACTTCGCTCGCGGGCCTGGAGAGAGGGCGCGAGGAGCCGGCCATGCAGGACCGCTACCACGACATCTATCAATCGTTTCGCTGGGAAGTTCCGGAGCGGTTCAACATGGCATGGGCGTGTTGCGGGCGACATGCCGTGGATCGCCATCGTTTCTGCCTCTACTGGGAGGACGAGGGCGGCGCGACGGCGGCTTACACCTACTGGGACATCCAGCAGGAGGCGAACCGCCTGGCGAATGCACTCGTCGGCCTCGGCCTGAAGAAGGGCGAACGGGTCGGCATCATCCTGCCCCAGCGTCCGGAAACGGTGATTGCGCATATTGCCTGCTATCAGGTCGGCGCGATCGCGATGCCGCTCTCGATTCTCTTCGGACCGGACGCGCTCGAATATCGCCTGGAGAACAGCGAGACGACCGTGGCGTTCGTGGATCCGGCGTCGCTCCCGAATCTGCTGGCGGTACGCGACAAGCTGCCCGTGCTCAAGCACGTGATCGGCGTCGCGGGTGCACGTGAAACCGGGGTCGTGTCGTGGGAGTCGCTGCTTGCGAAGTCGTCGCGACGTTTCACACCATCGGACACCCACGCCGAGGATCCCGCACTGCTGGTCTACACGAGCGGCACGACGGGGCCGCCCAAGGGCGCCTTGAAGCCCCATCGCGTGCTGATCGGCAATCTGCCCGGATTCTCGTGCTCGCACGACGAGTTTCCGCGCCAGGGCGACATGTTCTGGTCGCCCGCCGACTGGGCCTGGACGGGTGGGCTGATGGACGCACTGCTGCCGACGATGTACTACGGCTACCCGATACTCGGCTACCGCGGACGATTCGATCCCGAGAAGGCCTTTCACCTGATCGAGAAATACGGCATCCGGAACACCTTTCTGTTTCCGACCGCGCTCAAGCTGATGATGAAGGCGGTGCCCGAGCCGCGGACGCGCTTCGACCTGCCCCTGCGCTCGATCATGAGCGCCGGCGAGGCGGTCGGCGAGACGGTCTTCGAGTGGGCGCAGCATGGGCTCGGCGTGACCATCAACGAGATGTTCGGCCAGACCGAGATCAACTACATCGTCGGCAATTGCAGCACGCTCTGGCCGGCGAAGCCGGGGTCGATGGGACGCCCGTATCCCGGACACCGCGTCGGCATCATTGATGACGCGGGCGAGGAGGTCGCGGTGGGGGCGGTAGGCGAGGTCGCGGTGCATCGCACGGACGTGCACGGGGATCCGGATGCGGTGTTCTTCCTCGGGTACTGGAAGAACGACGCGGCAACCCGCAACAAGTACACCGGTCAGTGGTGCCGCACCGGCGATCTCGCGCAACGCGACGCGGACGGCTATCTGCGATACCAGGGTCGCGCGGATGACGTCTTCAAGAGTGCTGGCTATCGCATCGGCCCATCGGAGATCGAGAACTGCCTGATCAAGCACCCGGCGGTGGCCAATGCGGCGGTGGTGGGGAGTCCGGACCCCGAGCGGACCAATATCGTGAAGGCGTTCGTCGTACTGCAGCCTGGCTATGCAGGCTCGCCCGACCTCGAGATCGAGCTGCAGGCGCACGTGCGCGGCAAGCTCGCGCCCTACGAATACCCCAAGGAGATCGAGTTCATCGACCAGCTACCGATGACAACCACCGGGAAGGTGCAGCGGCGGGTGCTGCGGCTGCGCGAGGAAGAACGCAAGGGAAAACTATGACGCCAGTGGCCGCTCAATCTCACAACTCTGCAACGTGACCCTGCCCGCGGACCATCCGCAGCGCTTCCTGCTGTCAAACGAGGTTCACGCACGACCTCAGGAGGCGCTGCACCCGCCTGTGCGCGTGTCCTATCTCGCCGTGACCATCGAGCCGGAGGAACGCGACGCGGAACATGTGCACGTCGCGGCACTGTGCGCACGCTACGGCGCACACCCACCCCCGCCCGATGCGACGCATTTCAGCGCCGATCTCGGTCCGTTTCGCTTCACCTGGGAACCGCACACCGAGTTCACCAGCTACACGTTCACGCAGCAGGGTGCGGGTGCACGGCCGTTTTCCGACCCGGCGGCCCGAACCGTGCCGGCCGAGTGGCTTGCCGCGATTCCGGGTCGCACGATGGTCGCCTTGCATGCCGATGTCCTGGACCGTGGCCAGCCGATGCCCGACGCCTCGGTCATCGCCGCGTATTTCCAAGGCAACCACGTCGTCGGTGCCGGCGTCGGTGACGGGGCCGGTGCCGTGTTCACGGACTTTCGCGCGCACGCCGATGGGTTCGGGCGAATCCTGGTCTTCGACCGCGCGCTGTCGCGCCGGCAGGTGGGACGCACTCTGCAGCGCATGTTCGAGATCGAGACGTACCGCGTGATGGCACTCCTGGCGTTGCCGATCGCCCGGTCGGCCGCGCCGCGCGTGCGCGCGATGGAAGGTGAGCTCGGC
>JBAVOG010000646.1:0-13338 GCA_049691875.1 Burkholderiales bacterium
GGGCGAACGGAAATGCGAACTTCAGTGCGAGCTTGCCTTCTCCTTCCGCACCCCAGCCCTCGGTGAAGCCGCCGATCTTCTCGTTCACCGGACTCTCGGCGATCACCTTCAGGAACGCGGCCGAGGCACCTTCCGCCTCGCCGGATACGTTCGCACGCTCGTCATCGGCGAACAGATCGGGAATGGTCGCGCGGACCGCGGTAATGCGCGCGCCGAGCATGTCGCCCTGTCCACGAATGCGCAGCACTTGCGAGTCGAACTCGATATCCCCGCCCATGCCGGTGATCTTGGGCCAGCCGTCTGCGACGCGCAGCGCGACGCCGGACGCCGTCCCGACGATGCTGAAGACCCCACCCTTGCCGTCGCGGAACGGAAATTCAGCGAGGTCGCCCTTGATGTGGAAGAGGCCGTCGGTCGCCGTTCCCGCGAGGATCGCTTCCTTCAGCCAGGTCCGCAACTTGACGCCGATCTTCGGAATGTAACGATAGACTCGGGGGCCGTCGGCGCGCACCAGGTTGGCCCGGAAGTCCACCTCGCCGGGTGAGTCGGCCTTGGAGCGGTACGTGCCGGACACCGAGGCGGCGAGGTCCTCATTCACTATCGTCAGATCGTCGATGTGCAGGTCGATGCCCGCTGCCAGCCGCGTCCAGCCGAGGCGTGCGGACAGCGTGCCGAATCGAAGCGGCGGATCGGGAAAGAGATCCTTAGCCGAGACTGTTGCATCGTTGGCGCCGATCGCGACGCGACCGCCCTGCTCGGTCGCTTCGACGCTTCCGGAGAGGCTCGAAAAACCCGGCACCCCCTGCCACTGCCGCATTCCCAGTCCAGCGAACCGGCTGCGCGCCTGAAACGATTCCGGCGCATCCAGATTCCCCACCCAGCTATATCGCAGGTCGTCCAGGCGCCCCTGCGGGTCGATGTCGACGAGTGCCTCGCGCACCTTGTCGGGAAGCGGGACGTGGCCGCCGACGTGGGCAAGTGCGGCGAGGCTCAGCGTACGGACCGTGAACTCGCCGCTCGGCTTACGCGCGCCATCGCCCGGCTGCCAGGACGCCCGGAAGTCGGTCGGCCCCATCGCGACGCCCGAGCGTGTCACCAGCGCCAGCTGCTCGCCGAACGCCTCGTAACGCTCGGCCTGCCTGTCGAGCAGGTTGCGCAGCCCCGTTCGCGCGCGCCGCTCCCGGGTGCCGATCCGACCCTGGATCGATGCGAGCTCGAGCACCTCGAGAGATCCCGCTAATCGCGTCGATACGTCCGCGAGGGAAACGTCCGCGGAAAGCTCGGTCAGCGTGCGCCCGCGAAAGGATAGCCACACAGACAGTGCGCCGCGCCCGCTGTTGACCTCGATCGGATAGTCGACCCATCGATGCCATGCGGCGAGATCCACGAATGTCGACGCCACATAGAGTCGGCCCTGCCAGCTTTCGATCGATCCGGCCTGCGCGCCCTGGAGCACACCGCGCACATCGATCGGGGCGGCATACTCGCGCGGCAGGTCCGCACGCAATGCGAAGCGATGCTCCTCGCCGTCGTTGTCGAGGACAAAGCTTACCTTGTCGAGCCGCAGCGCGGGTGCGGCGCGCAACTCGTCCAGCCATTCGATCCGCCCGTCCCGGATGACGATCTCGCCCTGCTCGATCAACCAATCCGCGATCCCGCTGTCGCCGTAGCGCTCGGTAGGGCGCAGCGCCAGCCCGGCGATGTACAACCGTCCGGATTGCTCGCGCCGGATCGTGAGTTCCGGCCGGTCCAGGACAAGCGATCGGAACCTGAGCTCCATGACGAGCAACGAGCGCCACGCGAGCGTCGCGCTCGCGTAGGGCAGCTCGAGCGCGACGTCCCCGTGGCGGTCGAAGACGCGCACGCCGCTCAGCTGCAGCCGCGGGTGCAGCGCGAACCAGTCGGCCTCGACCGCCTTGATCTCCACGCGCTCGCCGACGGCATCGGAGACGATGCGTGCGATGTCCGCACGGTAGTCGGCGATGCGCGGCAGGACGAAGAATCGCAGCCCGACCACCCCGATGGCGGCGACAAAATAGAGTCCGACGAGCGTCCACCCCGTCGCACGCACGATCTTGTACCAACGCCGCTCGGGCAACTCGAGTTGCGGCTCTTCGGGCAAAGTCTCTTTCATCTAAGCGGGCCGCGCGATTTCTCCGCGGTGCTGGTCGCGACTCTCACGACCCCATAGAATAGGGACCGATCCTTTCGCGCCCGGCCGGACCATGCACCCGCATGATCCCTGACTGGCCGGTAACCTGGCACCCATGGGCTCGAGCGTGATCCGATTCTAACCCAGCCATCGCCCCACCCTGCCGACGCGCTCCCGAGCCCCTGCTTTGAGCACCCCACCGGAAACGCTCACCCCCGCCAGCGCGCTGCGCTTCTCGCGATTCGCGCGGCGCCTCTGTGCCGCACACCCGGATCTGGGCGAAGAAGTGGAGAAAGCCCTCGATGCAGGCTGGACTGCGGAGGCGATGCGCGCGTTTCTTTCGGCCGCGGGCATCGACGACGAAGCCGCCCTCGGGACGGCCCTGCGCCGGCTGCGGCAGCGAGTGATGCTGCGGCTCGCGGCACGCGACCTCGCCAACCTGGCGTCCCTCGACGAAGTCATGGCCTCGACCAGCGATCTCGCGGAGATCGCAATCGCAGCAGCGCAGGATTTCCACACTGCGGCGCTCGAAGCGCGTTTCGGCATCCCGAAGACCGACGGGCAGCGCCAGGAACTGGTCGTGATCGGCATGGGCAAGCTCGGCGGCCGCGAGCTGAACGTCTCGTCGGATGTGGATCTCGTGTTCGCGTACCCGAACGAAGGCGACGTGGAAGGCGCGCGCCCGCTGACCAACCACGAGTTCTTCACTCACCTCGGCAGGAAGATCATCGGTTCGCTGAACGACATCACGGCGGACGGGCAGGTGTTTCGGGTCGACATGCGCCTGCGCCCCTGGGGGGATCCCGGCCCGCTCGTCTGCAGCTTCGATGCGCTCGAGCAATATTTCGTCACGCACGGACGCGCGTGGGAGCGCTATGCATGGATTAAGGCCCGCGCGCTGACCGGTGGCCAGGCAAGAGCGCTGGACGATGTCGTGCGTCCCTTCGTGTTCCGCAAGTACCTGGATTTCGCGTCCATCGGGGCGGTGCGGTCGCTGCACGCGCAGATCCGTAACGAGGCTTCCCGGCGCGATCTAGCCGGCAATGTGAAGCTCGGCCCGGGCGGCATCCGCGAGATCGAGTTCATCGCCCAGACGCTGCAGCTGATCCGCGGCGGCCGCGACATGCCGCTCCGCATGCGGCCCACGCTCGCGGTGCTGCAGGCGCTCGGCACGCGAGGATTGCTCCCGGAGGCGGCCATCGACGAGCTTTCCGAGGCGTATGGCTTCCTGCGCCGGGTGGAACACCGCCTGCAATGGCTCGACGACGCGCAGACTCACATGCTTCCGACATCTGCCGAGGATCGCCAGCTCGTGGCCGAGAGCATGGGATGCGCGGACTGGTCCCGGTTCCAGCCGGTCCTCGACACGCACCGTGCTGCGGTCACGCGCCATTTCGAGAGCATTTTCGCCGAGCACGACGAGGATTCGACGTCGATGCCGCTCTGGCAGGGTTCGCTCGAGTCGGATGCTGCCGCGACCGAGCTCGCGTCGCGCGGGTTCGCCGCACCGGACGAAGCCATGCGCCGGCTCGCGGCATTCCGCAGCGGCAGCCGCTATCAACAGCTCCCGGACGAGAGCAAGCAGCGACTGGACAAGCTGGTGCCCCGCTTCATCGACGAGGCGGCCAAGACCGATGACCCGGGCACGACGCTCGCGCGTTGCCTCGAATTCATCGAAAGCGTGAGCCGCCGCGCTGCGTATCTCGCACTCCTCCAGGAGCATCCCCAGGCGCTCGAGCGCGTCGCAGCGATGCTCGCGTCCTCGAGCTGGGCGGCGAGCTACCTGACGCGCCATCCGATCGTGCTCGACGAGCTTCTCGATGCGCGCGTCCTGTTCGCCGAGCCCGATCTCGCCGCCTTCTCGCGCAGCATGCGTGCGGCGATGGCCGAGCACGAGGACGATCCGGAAACGCAGATGAATCTCATGCGGGAGGTCCATCACGGCGAGATCTTCCGGCTGCTCGCCCAGGACCTTGCCGGAGAGCTCACCGTGGAGCGTCTCGCGGACTATCTGTCGCTGGCCGCGGACATCGTGCTGGCGACCACGATCGACCTGGCGTGGAAACGCGTGAACAACCGCCATCGTGACACGCCGTGGTTCGCGATCGTCGGCTACGGGAAGTATGGCGGGAAGGAGCTCGGATACGCGTCCGACCTCGACCTGGTATTCCTGTACGACGACCCGCACGAAGCCGCGCCCGAGACCTACGCCCGACTCGGGCAGCGCATCAACACGTGGCTCACGATGACCACCCCCGCGGGTACGCTCTTCGAAACGGACTTGCGGCTGCGGCCCAACGGGGATTCCGGTCTGCTGGTGTCCTCACTCGACGCATTCCGCCGCTATCAGCGCGAATCGGCCTGGGTCTGGGAGCATCAGGCCCTCACGCGTGCACGATTCTGTGCCGGCGACGCGGAGATCGGTGCGCTCTTCGAGGAGGAGCGCAAGCGCATCCTCACCGCCGAGCGCGATCCGGCCAAGCTTGCCGAGGAGGTTCTCGCGATGCGCCGGCGGATGCACGACGGGCATCCGAACCGCAGCGAACTCTTCGACGTCAAGCACGATCGCGGCGGAATGATCGACATCGAGTTCGTCGTCCAGTTTCTCGTGCTTGCCCATTCCCACCGTCACGCCGAGCTCGTGGCGAACCTCGGCAACATTGCCCTGCTGTCCATCATGGCCGGCCTCGGGCTGGTGCCGGTGGCGCTAGCCGAGCAGGTTCGCGCCGCTTACCGCGACTATCGCCGCCTGCAGCATCGCCTGCGGCTGAACGGGGCACGGTATGCCCGGGTTCCCCACGGGGAGGTCGCCCCGCATATCGAAGCGACGCGCGCGCTCTGGCAGGCCGTGTTCGGGCAGTACGGTGGCTCCGCGGCCGGTGCGGGCTAAGGCGGCCGGACATTCGCACTGGCAATAAGCCTTATCGGCGCGTCCGGTCGGCAGTCGGCGCCGGAGGGAATTCCAGTAGAATTTCCCTCCTTCTCACCCAACGCATGCACTGACCGGGAGCGAACGAAAATGTCGATGGCGGACCGCGACGGGACCATTTGGTTTGACGGCAAGCTCGTGCCGTGGCGCCAGGCGACCACTCATGTGCTCACGCATTCACTGCACTACGGGCTAGCCGTATTCGAGGGTTTGCGTGCCTATCACACCGTCAACGGAACGGCGATCTTCCGGCTGAAGGAGCACACCGACCGGCTGTTCAATTCCGCGCACATCTACATGATGAAGATTCCCTACACCCGCGCGGTGATCATGGAAGCGCAGAAGGCGGTCGTGCGCGAGAACAAGCTCGACTCGTGCTACGTCCGGCCGATCGCGTTCTACGGCTCGGAGAAAATGGGCGTCTCGCCCAAGGGCGCGTCGGTGCACGTCGCGATCGCGGCGTGGCCGTGGGGCGCCTATCTCGGCGCCGAAGGGCTCGAACGCGGCATCCGCGTCAAGACGTCTTCCTTCGCGCGCCATCACGTGAACGTGTCGATGTGCCGGGCCAAGTATTCCGGCACCTACGCCAACTCGATTCTCGCGAACGCCGAGGCCATCGATCACGGCTATGACGAGGGGCTGCTGCTCGACGTGGATGGATTCGTCGCGGAAGGCGCCGGCGAGAATCTCTTCGTCGTCAAGGACGGCCAGATCTACGAACCGGAGATCGCCTCGGCGCTCGTCGGCATCACGCGATCGACGATCCACCAGCTCGCAATGGATCTGAAGCTCACCATCCAGACCAAGCGTCTGACGCGCGACGATATCTACATCGCCGACGAGGCGTTCTTCACCGGCACCGCGGCCGAAGTCACACCAATACGCGAGCTGGACCGGCGCGTGATCGGGGCCGGCAAGCGCGGGCCGATCACCGCCAGGATCCAGAAAGCGTTCTTCGATGTGGTCGGCGGCCGGAACAAGAAGTACGAGAGCTGGCTCGCACCGGTCTACCCGGCGGGACGCAAGCCTGCAAAAGTCGCGCCGCGCGCGAAAAGGAGCAAGCGCTGATGGCCGACACTGTACAGAAGGAGCAGGTCATCGAGGTGGGCGAGCGAGATCTGCCGCTGCACTGCCCGACTCCCCGTACACCGGTCTGGTGCTATCACCCACGGGTGTTCCTGGACGTCGCGCACGGCGGCGAGGCCCGCTGCCCGTATTGCGGCACGCTCTATGTCTACAAGGGTCCGCAGCCCAGCGGACATTGACAATGAATCGCCTCGAAATACGGAGGATATACAAGGACAAGGGGCGAGCCCCTCGTTCACTTGTGGATATACAAGGGGCAGGAAGGGGTGAGGGGGCCCCTTCCTTTCCCCCTCCGCCCCCTTGTTCGTTCTCCCCGCTTTTCGCTTGAGGCGGCACCGCGGCGCCTTGCAAGACTGTCGCTAGCTGACATGCCGCGTATCGTTGTCATCGCGCCCAGCTGGATCGGCGACACGCTGCTCGCGCAGCCGTTGTTCGCCAGGCTCCACCAGAAGCTTCCCGGACTCAAGCTCGACGCCCTCGCGCCCGCGTGGACCGCGCCGGTACTGGCACGCATGCCGCAGATCGACGAGGTGATCGAGTCGCCTTTCGGGCATGGCGAGCTCAGGCTGCGCGAGCGCTGGCGCCTCGGCCGCCAGATCCGTGCGGCAGGCTACGATCAGGCAATCGTCCTGCCCAACACGTTCAAGTCGGCGCTGGTGCCATGGTTCGCCGATATCCCGTTGCGCGTCGGATTCATCGGCGAATCGCGCTACGGGGTACTCAATATCCGGCACAAGCTCGACGCGGTCGCGCTGCCCCTGATGGCGGAGCGTTATGCAAAACTCGCGGAACCGTCCGACGCGCCACCGGTCCGCCCGCTGCGTGCCGTGTGCCTCGAAGTCAACGAGGCCAATCTGGTGATCACCTTGAGCCGGCTCGGGCTCAACCGGTCGCGTGAGATCGCCGTCCTCTGCCCAGGGGCGGAGTTCGGTCCCGCGAAGCGTTGGCCCGCTGCCCACTTCGCGGCGCTTGCCACTGCGCTGGCGGCCCGCGGCCTCGCCGTGTGGCTGATCGGATCGGCCAAGGACAAGCCGATCGCCGAGGAAATCGCCGCGCAATGCAATGGATCCGTGCTCAGCCTCTGCGGGCGCACTGACCTCGGTGCGGCGATCGATCTGATGTCGCTAGCGAGCGTGGTGATCAGCAACGACTCGGGGCTCATGCATGTCGCTTCGGCGCTCGGCCGCCCGCTCGTGGCGATCTACGGATCCTCGAGTGCCGAGCACACGCCCCCGCTGAGTCCCGGAGCACGCATCGTCAAGCTCGACATCAAGTGCAGTCCCTGCTTTGCGCGGGTATGTCCGCTCGGCCATTTCCGCTGCATGAACGAGCTCGAGCCCGAGCTGGTGCTCTCGGCCGTTGATGCGCTCGCGCGCAGTCCGCGTCCTTTCAGCTCCGAGAATTCCCGCTAGCCGGACGCTCGCCGCGCGCACCCTGGCTGTGCAATGGTGCAGTGCCGCGCACCACGATCGAACGCACAGCGCCGTTTTCCTCCCGCTTCGGGCACTATTGAGCGGTTGGCACGGGCGTTGCTACCTGCTGATGGTCAACTGAGTTGTTCGCACGCATTGGTCAAATGCGATCACCGTGTTTGCACGGCACGCCTGACATCGCGCAAGGACACGACGAATGGTCTTGGCAAAACTCATCAAGGAGATCGGCCGTGGCGAGCGCGGCGCGCACGATCTCGACGAGTCGGACGCGTACCGGCTGTTCGGCGCCATGCTCGATGGCGGCGTTCCCGAACTCGAGCTTGGCGCGATCCTCATCGCATTGCGCATGAAGGGCGAGTCGATCGGCGAGCTGGTCGGATTCCGGCAAGCCGCTCAGGAGCGACTGACCCGGCTGAGCCTGCCGCCCGGCAATGCGCGCCCTGCGGTCTTTCCAAGCTACAACGGCGCAAAGCGCCAGCCCAACCTGACCCCGCTCATCGCAATGCTGCTCGCCAGGATGGGCGTGTCTGTGCTCGTACACGGCACGCTGGAGGGCCAGGATCGCGTCGCAAGTGCGTACGTTTTCCGCGCGCTCGGAATCCTCCCTTGTACGAGCGTCGCCCAGGCGCAAGCGCAGCTCGAGAGTGATCGGCTTGCCTTCGTGCCGACCGGCGTCCTCGCTCCGGCGCTCGCCAGCCTCCTTGCGGTGCGCAGCCGGCTGGGCCTGCGCAACTGCGCCCACACCGTGGTGAAGCTGATGGATCCTTTCGGTGGCGGCAGCGTCTGCGTGGTCGGGGTGACCCATCCGCATTACCTGGACGCAGGCCGCGGCGTGCTGATCGCAGCGCGCGAGCGTGGGTTGATGTTTCGTGGCACTGACGGCGAGTCGTTTGCGAACCCGCGCAAACGGCCGCGCATCGAGTACATCCACGACGGCGAGGGCGAAGTGCTTTTCGAAGCGGAGCATACGTCCCCGGATGAGCGAGTGGACACGCCGCAGGACATCGAGGCGCGTGCCACCGCGACTTACATTCGCAACGTGCTCGACGGACGCGCGCCGCTGCCGATGCCGATCGCAAACCAGCTTGCCTGCTGTCTCTACGCCACCGGACTGGCCGCCGACTTCAACCAGGCCAAGGCGCTCGCCGCAGTGCAGGCGCATACCCGCGCGGTCGCCTGACCGGCTCACGTTCGCCGCGCGCCGCCCGTCTTCTTCGCCGGCCATTCCTTCCAGCGACGATGCACCCACCACCACTGCTCGGGGTGGCGCAAGATCATCCGCTCCAGGCTGGCGTTGAAGAGCCGCGTATTGGCTCGTATCTCCTCGCCTACGTCCTCACGCTCGACGAGTTCCAGTGGCTCCTCGAAGCGCAGGACATGCTTGCCGTCCGGGCCGCGCCAGCTCGCTCCGGGCAGGACAGTCGCACCGCTCGCTTGCGCGATGAGCGCGACGCTGCGGAACGTCCCCGCCGAATGGCCGAAGAACTCGACCCGGACGCCATCCTTCGGACCGGCATGCTGGTCGAACGGAAAGACGACGATGTCGCCCGCGGCCAGGCGTTCGAGGATGGCGTCCAACGATCCGCTCTTCGGAAGCACTCCGAATCCCGCGCGTCGGAACCGACGGACGATCACCGCGTCGAGCCAGCGCGGCTTGAACGGCCGGCGCACGAAGTAGAACTTGCCCTGTGCCTGGGGAAAGCTCGCGATGGCCGCGGCGGTCGACACTTCGAAGTTTCCGAAGTGGCCCGTCACCACGATCACGCCCTTGCCGCGCGCGTGCGCGGCGATGACGGTCTCGGGGTTCTCGACCCGCGCGCGGGCGGCGCGCGCGGCGGATGACAGCCATGAGAAGGCGATGAACTCACCCACGAGGCGCCAGAGATGGGCATAGTGAGCCTGCGCGATGCGTCGGATCTCGTCCTCGGGAACCGTGGCGCCGAAGACCCGGTGCAGGTTATCGAGCACCACGCGCCGGCGGATGGGTAGCAGATGGAAGATGATCTTGCCGGCGAGCGGCACGTCCATGCGCGCGGGCTCGGCGAGCGCCACCGCGGAGGCGCTCGCGCCATCGTGACTCATGGACAGCGCGATCGACTTGACGCGATGGCGGTTCAGTACGGCTTCGGCGGCGGGGCTGCACGTCACCCGGGGGGCGCCGTAGGCATCCCGGGCGACCGAAAAATCCGCTGCGGTGATGAGATTCAGCGCGGTTTCGCGGGGGAACAGCTTGAGGCACGCCTCCTTGGCCGCAAACCGGGCGGCAAGGCTCGCCGCGCGGCCCGCGCCTGCGCCGCTCTCGCGCAGCTCGTCAGCCGAGTAAAGCTTGGCGAGATCCTCCGCCGGCGAGTCGCGCAGCAGGCGCTCGACCCGCGCAATCTCGACCGTGTCGATGCCGCAGCGCGCGGACGACGCGGGCGCTTCCGGCATGAGGGCTATGCCGCGGAAGCGGCACGAATCACGAGCGCCGCGTTGGTTCCGCCGAAGCCGCGCGACACGATGAGCGCGATGTCGCTGCGCGGTGTCTGCGCACGCGCCGACACCGGAATCGGTGCCATTGTCGGATCCCGCTCGCTGAGCGTCGCGATGCCGGGAACGGACCGCGTGCGCAGGGCCTCGAGCGCGAGCACGGTGTCCAGCATGCCCGACGCGGCGATCAGGTGTCCGAACGCCCACTTGAAGCCGGTGACCGGCGGCGAATCGTCGCCGAAGACCCGGCGCAGGGCAGCCGCCTCGGAGGCATCCGAATTGCGGGTGCCGTTCGCGTGCGCAACGATCATGCCGATGTCCGCCGCGCGCAAGCCGGCGTCATCGAGCGCCCCCTGCATTGCGGCGGCGGGCCCTTCCCCGTCCTCGCGGATGGGCAGCAGGCCTTCACCTTCGATGGTGGAACCACCGCCGAGAAATTCTCCGAGCACAGGTACGCCACGCGCTGCCGCGGACGCTTCGGTCTCGAGGACGAGCCCGCCAGCGCCCTCGCCGAGGAGACTGCCGTCCCGCCCCGCATCGAATGGCCGCAGCGCTTCCTCGGCAACGACTCCGACCGAGTCATAGTAGAGGAGCGTCTGCGGCTCGATCGGCGCGTCGTGCGCCACCGTGACTGCGCGGTCGGCTTCCCCGGCGCGCAGGCCCGCCGCCGCCTCGATGACGGCGAGCATGCCACTTTCGCTGTGATTCGTGATGCAGGCGTTCGCCCCCTTCAGGTTGTACTTGATGCCGATGTGACAAAGCACGTTGTTGGGTAACGCCCGCAGCAACCACATCGGATTCACGACGTCGGGAAGCTGCCGGCCGAATTCCACCAGATCGCCTGCCGCGCTCGTCATGAGCGGAAAGTAGTCGTACTGGCCGTCGTAGGTGCCCCCGCCCGAGCCGACGTAGACGCCGGTGCGATCGCTGTACTGCGCGCCGGCATCCTCGTCCAGGCCGTCCCGCCACGCGGCGATGCCTGCGGCTTCGATCGCGCGCCCCCCCGCGTAGAGCCCGAACACGTCGGAGCGCCGGACGAACTTGAGAATCTTGCGATCGCCGAGCAGCTTGGCCGGCTCCAGGTTCCGGACTTCGCCTGCGTACCGACGCGGCCAGCCCGCAGTGTCCCAGAGCCCGATCGGCCCGATCGCGGACTGGCCGGATTGCAGTGTCTCCCAGATTTCCAGAGGACTCCTGCCCGCAGCGCAGATCGCTCCGCTGCCCGTGATGAGGATGCGCGCGGCGCCTGCCATCACCCGAGCTCCGCGGGGTTGCGCAGCACGAGGCAGCTGTTGGAGCCGCCGAATCCGAGCGAGTTCGACATCGCGATCCGTACCCGACGCTCGCGCGGGCGATCGCGCACTATGTCGAGATGCTCGCAATCCGCATCGGGCTCGCGCAGGTTTGCGTTCACGGGCAGGACTCCGTGATGAATGGTCAAGGCGCAGACCGCGGCCTCGACTGCGCCGGCTGCCGCGATCAGGTGACCCATCACACTCTTGGTCGAGCTCACCGCCACGTTGCCGACGTGCGCGCCGAACACCACTTTCGCCGCTGCGCTCTCGCTGCGGTCGTTCATGGGCGTCGAGGTGCCGTGCGCATTCAGGTAGTCCACGTCGGTGGCCACGGCTCCAGCATCGTCGAGCGCCTGTCGCATGGCCTGGATGGGCCCGTCGCCCGAAGGATGCGAATCGGTGATCCGATAGCTCGATAGCGAGTTGCCGTCCCCCGCGAGCTCGGCATAGATGCGCGCGCCGCGTCGCCGCGCCGCTTCCCATTCCTCGAGCACCAGGAAGCCCGCACCTTCCCCCAGCACGAAGCCATTGCGGGTGGCATCGAACGGGCGGCTCGCGCGCTCCGGCGTGTCGTTATCCGGGGAAACCGCACCCAGCAGGCAGAATCCGGCGAGACCGATCGGCGAGACCATCGAATCGAATCCGCCCGCGAGCGCGCGATCGACCGTGCCACGGCGGATCAGCTTCATCGCAGTGCCGACCGCCTGCCCGCCCGATGCGCAGGCGGTGTGGACGCTGGTCGCATACCCCTTGATGCCGAAGCGCCGGGCGAGGAGCGAGACGCCCGCGGTGGATTGGCTGCGGCAGAACACCATCGGGTCGTGGGCCGCCGCGTCGGTGAGCAGGCGCGCGACATCGATTTCGCCGCTTGTCCCGGAATGCGCGTGCACGGCCGCGAGGGTCGCGTAGTCGACGCCCATCATGCCGGTGCCCACGGCGACGCCCCAGCGCGCTGCAGTCTCGGGCGTGGGGCGAATGCCGGCGTCGCGAATCGCCTGATCGGCCGCCGACAGCGCGAACGTGTGCGAACGGTTGGCGAATTTCAGCAGCTTGCGATCCTCGATCACCGCGCGTGGATCGAAGCCCTTTACCTCCGCGGCGATGCGCGTCGAGAACCCGCTCGCATCGAACAGCGTCACCTGCGCAACGCCGCTGCGCGCCGCGAGCAGGGCATCCCACGTGGTCGCAACGTCGTTGCCCGCCGGCGTGACGAGGCCCAGCCCCGTCACTGCGACCCTGCGTCGCGCAGTGCTCATGCGTTCCTCCGGGCGACGATTTCCACGCGCGCCGTCGCGACCGGCTTGCCGTTCGCTCGTGCCGAGAGTCTGGCCGTGTAGCAATCGCCCTCCGTCTGCACACGCTCCGCCCCGATCTCGAGCTCCTGACCGGGTGGAATGAACGATCGGATCTTCACGTCCAGGACCCGTCCTGCGGCGAGCTCCGTGCCGGCGGGAGGCGAGATGGCCTCGCGCGCCAGGCCGATCGCAAGCCGGATCTGGCTGTCGAGCAGCAGCGTGGCGGGAAACACCGGACGCCGCGGGAAGTGGTCCTGGAAAAATGGCGCCGATTGCGGCACGCGCAACAACGCCCTCACGCGCTCGCCGGGCGACGATTCGGTGGGGTCCAGCGCGAATGCGGGCACCCCTGCGAACCGGTCGCTGGCGGCGCCGGCTCCGCACAGGATTTCAAAGTCGCGACGCAGCGCGTCGGGCGCATCGAATTCTTCAGCCGGCAGCATCGGCCCCAGACACTGATCGAGGACGATCACCGGCTCTCCGTTGACCGTCGCGCGACCAGCGTATGCCACGTCGTCGTCGGTGCAGGTTTCGAGATCGGCTTCGAGCTCCAGCGTATCGCCCGGCTTGACGGGCCGCAGAAAGCGCGTGTCGCGCGCCAGGCCGGCAACCGGGCGTCGCCTGAAGTCGAGATGCGCCATGCTCGCCCACGCGGCAAGCTGGCCCACGGCCTCCGCGA
>JBAVOG010000647.1:0-2352 GCA_049691875.1 Burkholderiales bacterium
GGGGAAGTTCCGCAGGTCGCGGTAGGACCCCAGCGGCTGCGACGCGTAGGCGAGCCGATCGCCGACGCGGAAGCGCGCGACGCCTTCGCCCAGCGCCTCGACCACGCCGGCCGCCTCCATTCCGAGCACCAGCGGCATCGGGGCAGTGCGTAGGGCGTCGTAGTCGCCGCGCCTGCCGTGCACATCGGTGAAGTTGACGCCGATCGCAGTCTGTCGGATGCGGACCTCCCCGAGACGCGGGGCGCTGTCCGCAACCACGCGCGCCTCCAGAACTTCCGGACCGCCGAAGCGGTTGAGTACGATTTCGCGTGCCATCTAAACCCGCCATCCAATGAGGTCCATCAGAGCGTACACTTTTCGGCAGGTCGGTCGGAAAGTTAGGCAGTGCTGAAACATGAAAAGGAGAGGTGTTTCATGAAATGTGGGCCGCGACGCTGAGCCATGCGCATCGCCATCATGGGCGCCGGCGGGGTCGGCGGATATTGCGGTGGACGGCTCGCGCAGGCCGGACACGAAGTAGTGTTCATCTCGCGCGGTGCGCATCTGCGCGCGATACAGGCAGGCGGATTGAAGCTGGTCGGGGCAGCCGGCGAGGCCGTCATCGCAGACGCGCAGGCAACCGACAACACTGCACGCATTGCGCCGGTGGATGTCGTGCTGTTCTGCGTGAAACTGTTCGATACGGAGGACGCGGCGCGCACTATCGCGCCGCTGCTTGCGAAGGGCGGGGTGTGCATCACGTTGCAGAATGGCGTGGACGGGCAGCATCGCATCGGCGCGATCGTCGGCATCGACCGCGTGATGGGCGGCATCGCCTTCATATCGGCACTGATCGAATCGCCTGGCGTCATTCGCTACACGTCGATGGCACCATCGATAAAGTTCGGTGAGGCTGACGGGCAGATGACCGAGCGCGCCGTCCGTGTCCGCGACGCCTGCACGGCCGCGGGGATCGGCGCGGAGGTCGTCGCGGACATACGCGCCGCGCAGTGGCACAAGTTCGTGGGCCTGACGGTGAACGCGGCGCTCACGAGCCTCACACGCAAGCCAGCGGGAGTCGTTTATCACGACCCCGACATCCTGTCGCTTGCGCGCGCAATGTTTGCGGAAGCTGCGGCGGTGGCCCGCGCGATGGGCATCGGGCTGCCCGACGACATCGTGGAGTGGCAGATCCAGAACCATCAGAAATTCCCGCCGGAGGTGTATGCGTCCATGTACCACGATCTCGTACGCGGCCGGCGGCTCGAGCTGGACGGCCTCTCCGGGCTGATCATCAGGAAGGGACGCGAGTTGGGTGTGCCGACGCCGTTTCACTCGATGGCGTACGCGTGCCTCAAATCCTACGTCAACGGCAGTCCTGCAGGCAAGTGACGGTCACGGGCGCGAGCTCGAGTCGAGCGTGGGCCGATCTCCTTTCGGTCACGCCGAGGGCAGCGCCCGCTGGGTAGGCTAGGTCCGACCCGCATGAGAAGATGCGGCCAGTTGCGGCACGCGTGAGGCGCGCACGAGAAGATGGCCCTCGAACATGCGCCGCTGGGTACGGTAGAACGCTCCCTGCTCCGCGTACCACTGGCCGTCGAGCTTCCTCACGGTCGCGGCCACGGTCAGTACGCCGGAGGGCATGGCGATCCTGATTTCGGATTCCGGGTTGCCGGAGGGGCGAATTGCATCGAACACCACGCTGCCCGGCAGCCGTGCCGCCACCGCCATGCACAGCGAAGCGGTGAGCGGCAGTGCCCGGTGCGGCTGACCATTCGACATCATGCGGCCCGTGAGGTCCACCATTGTCCCTTCGAGCGTTTCGCCTGTCAGCGTGTTCGCGTCCTGCGGCGGCGAAACGAAACCCACGAAAGGCACCATCGCGCGCTTCTGCGCTTCTTCCACGGTCTTCGCGATGCCCATCGCCACGGACGCGGCGATCCGGATCGCGGCGAGCCTGCCCCGCAGGTCGGGATTGGCGTCGATCTCGTCCGGCAGCTCCGTGCCCTTTAGCCCGAGATCGGCCGCGCGGGCAAAGACACACGCGTTGGCCGCATCCACCATTGATACGCGGCACTTGCCGCAGCCCGGCACGTCCAGGACGTCCGACACGTTGCCCGTGGGCAGAAGCTTCCCGGTGGTCGCGCCGCCCGGCTCGCGGAACTCGAGCTTGACCGGCGCGCCGGTCCCGGCGACGCCCGGGATGACAAGGTCGCCGTCCACTGCCGCTTCGCCGCCGTCGAGGGAAAACCGCGACCAGATGATCTTCTTCGTATTCGTGTTATGGATACGCACCCGCGCGTCGGGGCCGGACACCTTCACCATTCCCTCGTCCACTGCGAACGGGCCCATGGCGGACGACATGTTGCCGCA
>JBAVOG010000648.1:0-3839 GCA_049691875.1 Burkholderiales bacterium
ATGGAAGCCTTGGTCGCGCCGAGGGGCAGCGCCGCACTCTGCTGGATCCGCATGCCGAGCGCCCCGAGCGCATCCTCGTGAAATGCAGGCGCAAGCAGCGTCGCGCCGAAGGGCAGACCATCGGCGCGGAACCCCGCGGGCACGGCCAGCCCGGAGAGATCGAGCAGGTTGACGAAATTCGTGTAGTGACCGAGATTCGAATTCAGACGGATCGGATCCGCGTCGACCTCGGCGATGCGATAGATCGTGCCGGCCGTCGGCAGGGCGAGGAAATCGATCTCCTTCCAGGTCGAAGCCGTCGCGCGACGCAACGTCTTGAGCCGGTAGTACGCGCCGAATGCGTCGACGGCGGTGGGCCGGGTGCCGCGCCCGATCACTTCGCGCGTGACGGGGTGCAGCGCTTCCGGGCGGCGTTCGAACAGCTCGCGCACCGCGAGATACCGCTCTGCGACCCACGGTCCCTCGTACAGCAGTCGCGCCGTCTCCAGGAAAGGGCGGAAATCGATCTCGACCTGCGTGCCGCCCAGATCCTCGAGTCGCTTGATGAATGCGGCGAAGAGTCGCGCAGCCTCCTTGTCGCCGAAGAACGCCAGGTCGCGCGCCGCCGGCACGCCGAAATTGAAGCGCTCGAGATCGGGTACGGCGCGCGTTTCCGCCTGGCGCGAGAACGGATCGGCCGGATCGAACCCTTGTGCCACCGCGAGCACGTCGAGCGCGTCCGCGACGGTCAGCGTGAAGATCGACATGCAGTCGAGCGAGCGGCACGCCGGGACCATCCCGCGCGCGCTGAGCAGGCCGCGCGTCGGCTTGAGGCCGACAATGTTGGTGAATGCCGCGGGCACGCGACCGGAGCCTGCAGTATCCGTGCCAAGCGCGAAGGTGACGAGTCCGGTCGATACGGCCACCGCCGAGCCCGAGCTCGAACCTCCCGCGAGATACTCGGGGTCGAACGGGTTCCGGCACGCGCCGTAGGGCGTGCGCGTGCCGACCAGTCCGGTCGCGAACTGGTCGAGATTGGTCTTGCCGATCGGAATCGCGCCTGCGTCGACAAGTCGTTGCACGACGGTCGCACTGGCAGGCGGCGTGTAGGCGAACTCCGGACACGCGGCGGTCGTCGGATGGCCGGCGAGATCGATGTTGTCCTTGATCGCGAACGGTACGCCGTAGAGCGGGAGCCTGTCGGGCGATTCGGCCTCGAGCCGGCGCGCCAGCTCGAGCAGCGCGGCGTTCGACAGGCGGTGAATCCACACCTTGTCGTCGCCATGCCGCATGATTCGGTCGAGCACGGTTTCGACGACATCGGTCGGGCGGAACGCGCGAGCGCGATAGCCGGCCCTTAGCCGGGCGAGATCGAGACTGTGATCAGGAGTCAGCACCCGGATCGTCTCCGCGACACCGATGTCACCTTGGACGTGCAGCGAACTGCACAGGGGATCGGCAAGCTCCGCCGGCCGCGCAGGTGGACCGCGCTGCCATTCTCTCCCCACGCGGTATACGATACTCCAACGTCGTTCCTGCGGCGAGCCCGGCACCACGATGGTGCCGACGTGCACCAGAAGGAGACAGGTTGATGGTGGTGAAGGAGCTCAATCGTGGCAAGTGCAAGACGTATCTCGTGGCTTGCGAGGTGACGCGCAATGCCGCCCTCATCGATCCGCTGCGCGAGCACATCGACCGGTACCTCGCGCTCCTTGCGTACCATGGTTTTCGGCTGGCGATCGTCATCGACACGCACACGCACGCTGATCATCGGACCGCGAGCTTCGATCTGCACGAGCTCACCGGTGCCGAGGTCGTGATGCACCGGGAAGCCCCGGCGCCGCGCGTCGATCGGCATGTCACCGACGGCGATACGCTGTTCCTCGGCGAGCTCGCGCTCCAGATACTCGCCACACCCGGCCACACCCCCGACAGCATGTGCATACACGTCGACGGCCGGGTCTTCACCGGCGACACGCTCCTCATACGCGGCACCGGGCGCGCCGACTTTGCCGGCGGAGATGCCGGCGCGCAGTACGACAGCATTACCCAGAAGCTGTTTACGCTGCCGGACGCTACAATCGTGCTACCGGCACACGATTACCGCGGCAACACCGAATCGACGATCGGCGAGGAGAAGCGACTCAATCCGCGGCTGGTCGGGAAATCGCGCGCCGATTACATCCACCTGATGGAAAATCTCGGTCTCCCGCTACCGACCCAGATCCAGGAAGTGCTGCAGCCCAACCAGTCCGCGATCGACGACGACGTGCTGAAATTTCCGACGCTCGCGCAGCTGAACGAGGTGCGGCAACTCGCACCGAAGGAGGTTCAGGCGCTCGGGACGGGGACGGCCGGTCTGGTGATCCTGGATGTGCGGGAGCCCGACGAGTACACCGGAAAGCTCGGACACGTCCCGGGCAGCCAGCTCGTTCCGCTCCGGGAGCTCGCGCGCCGAGCCGACGAGCTCGCGCCGTTCAGGCAGCGCAAGGTCGTGGCGGTGTGTCGCTCGGGCGTGCGCAGCTCCACTGCGGCGGCGATTCTCACGAGCTTGGGATTCGAGCAGGTCTTCAACATGAAGGGGGGCATGCTTGCCTGGAACGACGCCGGACTCCCCGTCGAGAGATGAGGGCGTAGATCGCAGGCTCACTATCTCTCCCCTCCTCGACGAGGAGGGGAGAACTAAACCATCCCCTCCTTCTCAAGGAGCAACCGTGTTCGGTTATATCTCCTGGAAATTGGGGGTCCAGGGGGTGTTGGTACGCGCCATCGCGTTGAGAATAGTGAGCATTTTGCGCATGCAGGCCACCATGGCGACCTTGTGCGGCTTGCCGCGTTGGATCAGGCGCTGATAGCACGCCCGGATCACCGGGTTGGAGCGCACCGCGCTGGTGGCCGCCATGTAGAGCACGGCGCGCACCCGTGCGCGCCCACCCCAGATCGCACGTCGACCGCGCAGCGTGCCGCTGTCGCGGTTGAACGGAGCCACCCCGACCAGTGCGGCGATCGCACGCCGGTCAAGGTGCCCGAGCTCCGGGAGCGCACTCATGAGCGTGCCCGAGGTGATCGGGCCCACACCCTTCATGCTCTGCAGCAGATCGTCCCGAGTACGCCAGGCCGGGGAGTTGCGAAGCTTGGCGGTGAGATCGATGTCCAGCGCACCGATCGCCCGATCGAGCCAGGCGATGTGGGTCTTGATCTGCTTGCGCATCACTCCGGTACTCAGGCCAAGCCGGTTCGATTCCTGGGTGCGCATGGCGATGAGCTGGGCGCGCCTGATCAACAGCGCCTCGAGTGCGCGCGTGTCCTCATCGGGCAGCACCGTGATCTGCGGCTCCACCGCCTGGGCAAAGGCAGCGATCAACTCCGCGTCGATGCGGTCGGTCTTGGCGAGCCTTCCCGTGGCGCGCGCAAAGTCACGCACCTGGCGTGGATTGACCACCGCCAGACGAAGCCCCGCACCGGCAATGGCTGTAGCCGCCACAGTCTCATAGCCACCGGTGGCCTCCATGACCACCAGTTCGGCCTGGGCGGCTTGAAGCTGGCGCACCAGTTCACCAACGCCTGCCGCGTCATTGGCAAACTGCAACCGCTGCGAACCAGGCAGCACTGCAACATCGAGCTGCCCCTTAGACACATCGATTCCCACCACTGGCTTGTCGTTCATCGTGCCTCCTCGCGTCCCATCCTTGCGACAATGCGAGCTCTGACTCGCGCAACCGTTCGGGCTATGCAAAGAGAAACGGCCGGACAACCCATGCTCCTTAGCGGGCTTGGAAACCCTGGGGGTCCGTCGGTTTGCCCGGCCGGTACTGCCACGACTACGATAACCCTTGTTAGACATACAAGGGGTCCGCCCG
>JBAVOG010000649.1:0-2959 GCA_049691875.1 Burkholderiales bacterium
GAAGCGGCCCGAGGACTCACACGACGTGAGAGGCACTTTCCAGGCGCTCATATCGGACCCTTGGCGCGGGCAGCCGCCGAGCGTCGCGGACGAGTTTCTCGCCTGGATCAAGAGCGTGAACGCCCTCGTGATGGCGGCTCGGCCGGACAAGCGTCCGGGGGAATGGAAAGCGCAGCCAAATCAAGCCGGATCGACGCTCTTCGTCCTGCCCGAACTCGTCACCGGAACGCTGAGGGAAGGGTTCGAGCGGATCCGGGCGCTGACGGATCGCCTGGCCCGTGCGCTGATGACGATGTTTGTCGTCGCCGAGGTGCATCCGTTCGCCGACGGCAATGGCCGGACGGCGCGCATTGCGATGAATGCGCATCTCACGCAAGGGTCGTTATCGCGCATCATTATTCCGACGGTGTACCGCGACGACTACGTCCTGCCGCTCAAGGCCCTCTCGAATCAAGGCGACCCTGCCGCCTACATTGCGGCCATGACGCGGGCCCAGCGGTGGTCGGCATCGTTCACATGGGACCAGGCCAGACCCAACATCCGCACGGCGCTGGAAGCCTGCAACGCCTTTCGAGAGGATCTGCGGAATTACAAGCTGGTGTTCCCGGAACGCACCGTGCCGACTTAGATTGTTCTGGTTCGATCCCGACCATTCTTCGTACACCACTTCCTGGGACGCGAACGCCCTTTTCGGTAGCCGCCCCCATAGCATGAGCGTGTTGATGCCGGGTAGTTTGGGGGTGCGGGGGGTCTCCCCGTAGAAGGGGTCGGCCGAGACCTTGGCTCGGGCGCAGGGGAAGGCCCCCTGCTGAAGGGCTTTAGATTGGTATGACTTGTCGTAATTCGGCTACGATCCAGGGATCGAGAAGACCAAACTTGGTTTTATTTGGAATCATGAATATAATCGTAGTGTGGCTACGACTCACAGGGATAAGCTAAACAGGCTTTATACCCGCTTGGCGCCGGGGACGCCGCTGACGTCCGAGGACCTTGCCGCCCTTGGGATATCGGCTGACCTCGCCGTTCACTATGTCCGGGCGGGTTGGCTCCAGCGGTTGACGCGCGGCGTCTATTGCCGACCAAACGATCTCCCCGCCCTGCATCCAAGCCTGGTCCTGCTGCAACGCAGCTTCGCGGGATTGCACGTCGGCGGCAAGTCTGCGCTCGACTGGCACGGCATACGCCAGTACGTCTCCCAACGACCCGTGCTTCACCTCTACGGCTGGAAAGCGGGTCGCCTTCCCGAGTGGTTCACCGAGCGGTTTCCGGCCGAGTACCACCGCAAGCGCCTGTTCGAAGAGCAGCCTGATGCGCTGCTTCATGTCCGGCCCTTCGAGAACCGCAATGGCGCTCCGCTCGTCTCGGCGCCCGAGCGTGCGATGCTGGAGGTGTTGAGCGAGGTCGGCGTCCGGCAGCCGCTGCAAGAAGCGCGCGAACTGGTCGAGAGCAGCTACAGCCTGCGCGCCGACGTGCTGCGCGACCTGCTCAAGCGCTGCACCAGCGTCAAGACGGTGCGCCTGTGCCTTCAGCTCGGCCGCGAGCTATCCCAGCCCTGGGCCAGCAAGCTCGATGCGTCCGAGTTGCCAAAGGGCAGCGGTCGGCCCTGGGTGTCGCGCTCGGCCGATGGGCTTCTCGTGCTGAAGCCATGAACCAGGTGTACCTCGACAGCGCGCGGCTGCTGGCGCGGGTGGCGCCGCTGGTGCTCGTCGGCGACACGTTCGCGCTCAAGGGCGGCTCGGCGATCAACCTGTTCGTACGCGACATGCCGCGTCTCTCGGTCGATCTCGACCTGGTGTTTCCTGACCATACGCTGCCGCGCGAGGAGGCAGTCCAGCGCATCAACGAGACCATCCGCCAATCCGCTGCGCGCTTGAAGAAGCAAGGCTTCCAGACCCATGTGCCGGCTGCGGCGGATTCCGGCGAAACCAAGCTGCTGGTGCGGCAGGGCGCCATCGAGGTCAAGATCGAGGTCAACTTCGTCATGCGCGGCACCGTCGGTCCGGTGCGCATGGCGTCCCTCAGACAGAATGCGCGCGACACGCTGCAGGTGGATCTTGAGATTCCGGTCGTGTCGCTCGAGGACGTCTATGGCGGCAAGCTGGTCGCGGCGATGGACCGGCAGCATCCGCGCGATCTGTTCGATGTTCTGCAGCTCTTCGCGCATGAGGGGATCACGGTCGGCATCCGCCGCGCTTTCGTCGTCTATCTCGCGAGCCATAACGGGCCAGTGCATGAGGTGCAGGTTCCTGCTCTCGCTGGTCGCAGCAAAGCCGGAATGGTCGTTGCTAAGCGTGCCGCATCTCGACCAGCTTCCGGGCTTGCAATGGAAGCTACAGAACCTGGAACGGCTTCGGAAGACCAACGCCCGTAAGTTCGCCGAGCAATCGGATGCGCTCGCGCGCCAGCTTGGGTGACTACCGGTTGGACACTGACCGGCGCCAGCCGCAACACGCTCAAGCAACGCTTCCGCGCGCTGGTCGAGCGCGGCAACCTGAATCAGCACGGAAGAGGGCGTTGCGCCCGGTACGAACAGCGTTGACAGCCGCGGTGTTGAGCGCTGATCGAACGTGAAGCGGACGCTGCAGGCTACCGTGCGCTCGCCACATACTGTTTCCAGGCCCGGTCGAGCTGCTCGGGCCAAGCTGTCATCTCGATGCCGAGCGCAGCGCGTACCTTGGCGCACGAGAGCACCGAGTACGCGGGCCGCTTCGCCGGGGTGGGGTACTCGGCCGTTGTGATCGGCACCAGGCGCGGGACGCGGGGCAGGCTCGCACGCGCATGTTCGATGATCGCCTCGGTGAAGCCGAACCAGGTGGTCTCGCCGCCTGCGGTGAGATGGAAAAGCCCGTGCGCGTCGGCGCGGTGCCGCTGCAGGATCTCCGCCGTAGCGTCGGCGATCGCAATGCTGGAGGTCGGCGCCCCATGCTGATCGTTGACGACCCGCAGCTCTTCGCGCTCT
>JBAVOG010000650.1:0-1750 GCA_049691875.1 Burkholderiales bacterium
ACTGTACGTTTCCGGCGCTGGTCGCGACGCAAAAGCTCGTCGACGAGCAGCCGGACGTGGCGGCCGCCGCGGTGCGCGCGATCGTCGCCGCACAGCATGCGCTGAAGGTGAATCCCGAACGGGCAACCGCAGTCGGCGAGAAGCTGTTCCCGCCCGACGAAGCGGCGCTCATCGCCGAACTGGTGCGCCGCGACGCGCCGTTCTACGACGCGACGATTTCGGAGCAGTCCGTCGACGCGCTGAACCGTTTCGCGCGTGACATCGGGCTGCTATCCGTCCCGGTTGCGTATGGTCAGGTGGTCGCGACGGACGTCCGGAAGTACTGGGTCTAGCACCCCGATCTACGTCGCTCTGCCTGCCAGCAGATGCTGGGCGAGCCAGTTCGTCGCCTGCTCGCCGGCGATCGCGAGCTTCGAGCGGTCGCTGTAGAGCGTCATGTGGGTCGTCTTCGGAATGATGAAGAGCTTCTTCTTGTTGGTCGGAATCTGGTTGTAGGCGTCGATCTCCAGATCCCAGAGCGTGAGGTCGTCGCCCTCGGCGACGAGCACCAGCGTCGGCACGTCGAGGATGCGCGGCAGGAACGGATGCACGCTGTAGCTCATCAGGAGCTCGACCGACTCCATCGTGCTCGAATTCTGGTACAGCGGCGCTTCCGTCTTCTTCAACTCGAGAAAGGTTTCGTAGGTCTCCGGAAACGGCCAGGACGACAGCGTCTTGTCCGGGTCCGCCGCCGCGTGCGGGATGTATGCGCGCTCCTGCGGATTCTTGAACCGCCGCCGGCGATCTTCGGTCACCGCCGCCATCAGCTTGCGGAAGCCCATCGTGCCGTGCACCCGGCGCATGTTCCGGTAGCCGTCCACGACGGGAATCGTGGACACCGCGCACTTCACCCGCGGATCCGATGCGGCGAGAACGAGCGCGTGCCCGCCGCTGTACGAGATGCCCCACACGCCGATGCGCGAGGAATCGAGCCCGGGGAGCGTCTCCGCGTAGCTGATCGCGTTACGATAGTCCTCGATCTGGTCGTTGGGGTCCAGATGCTGCCGAGGCTCCCCATCGCTCACGCCGAGCCGGCGGTAGTCGAAAAGCAGCGCGGCCATTCCGGCCTTCACGAACAGATCGGCGTAGTGCGGCATGACGAGCTCGCGCACGTAGCACCAGCCGCCGGCCATGACGACCACCGGCAGGGGACCCGTCGCACCGTCCGGCGTGTAGAGCCAGCCGCGGCACGTCTCGCCGCCGCTCTTGAACTCGATGTCCTTGCGCGCCATTCAAGCCTCCTATCTCGATAACAGTGCGGTGCTGCTACACGGCAAAAGGGAATTGCACGAACAAGGGGGGACTCCCCCTTGTATATCCCCGAACGAACAAGGGGCTCCGCCCCTTGTAGATCCCCCACTCGACAATCGCACTACTTCGTAGCCGGTGAGCTCCCCGTAGGTTCTTTCAGCGCGGTGAGATCACCGCGGGTGCGTGCGCATTGCTCAGAGCATTGGATTGGTCACCGTTCCATTCAGCGCGGCGACGCCCCACGCCGAGCCCTGCGCGTCGAAGCTGAAGCTGATGTGGCCGGCCGCGGAATGCGCGTCGCGGAATTGCCGCTGAATCGGATACCGGTCGTAGAGGCCGTTCGCGCCAGCCATCGCGTGTAGGATGTCGACGGCTTCGGTGCACAGTTGCACCGCATATGCGGCGTTGCGCTTGCAAGCGAGCTTTGCAAGCGGATCGGGGATCCGGCCCGCCACCGCGT
>JBAVOG010000651.1:0-12644 GCA_049691875.1 Burkholderiales bacterium
ACGCTGAGCCTCTTCATGCTCGGGGTGTTCGCGTACGCCCTCGTCGAGGCGCGCACGTTTCTGCCTCAGGCCCAGGCGTTGCCGCTGTTCGCGATCATTCCGGGCGTCGTGCTCGCCGCAGTGGCGTTCGGGCGCGATCTCTGGGCCGGTCACTGGTTCAAGCGCGCTGCCACGGTGGCTGCCGAGTCGGGCGATCAACGTTCGGTCGTGCGCGAGGAGCTCCTGCAGTACCTGGTGCTCGTCGGCTACGCAGCGGCCATCTGGTACGTGGGGTTCTACCTCGCCACCCCCGTCTATCTCGCCTGGGTGCTGATCGCGCGCGCGAAGATGCGCGTGCACAACGCGCTCATCTACGGCGCCGCGCTCATCGGGGCGATCTACGCCCTGATCGTGCTGCTGCACAGCCCGCCGCCCAGCGGGATCCTGTTCGGGTCATAGTAGAGCGCCGCGTGCGCGCACGTCGACGGAGCGCACCGACGTGCTAGAATTTCGTTTCAATTTCCGGGGCTTAGGCGCGTGTCCGGCAACACTCTCGGCAAGCTGTACTGCGTGACCTCGTTCGGCGAGAGCCACGGACCCGCCTATGGCGGGGTGATCGATGGCTGCCCGCCCGGCATGGCGCTCACCGAAGCGGACATCCAGATCGAGCTCGACCGTCGCAAGCCGGGCACGTCGCGCCACGTCACCCAGCGGCGCGAGACCGACACCGTCGAGATTCTCTCGGGCGTTTTCGAAGGCAAGACCACCGGCACGGCAATCGGCTTCGTCATCCGCAACGAGGATCAGCGCAGCAAGGACTACAGCGCGCTCGCCGACACGTTCCGTCCGGGACACGCCGACTACACGTACTGGCAGAAATACGGTATTCGCGACTATCGCGGGGGCGGCCGCGCATCGGCCCGCGAGACGATGGTCCGTGTGGTGGCCGGAGCGATCGCGAAGAAATACCTGCGCGAGAAGTTCGGCGTGACGATCCGCGGCTATCTTGCGCAGCTCGGTCCGCTCGTCATTCCGTTCGAGTCGTGGGAGGCCGTGAACGGGAATCCGTTCTTCGTGCCGAATGCGGGAATCATTCCGCAACTCGAAGCGCACATGGACGCGCTCCGTGAAGCGGGCGATTCCTGCGGCGCGAAAGTCACCGTCGTCGCCGAAGGCGTGCCGGTCGGCTGGGGCGAGCCCGTGTACGATCGACTCGATGCCGACCTTGCTTACGCGATGATGGGCATTAACGCCGTGAAGGGCGTCGAGATCGGCGCGGGCTTCGCATCGGTGACGCAGCGTGGCACCGAGCATGGCGACGAGCTGACCCCCGAAGGATTCCTCTCGAACAACGCGGGTGGCGTGCTCGGCGGCATCACGACGGGGCAGGACGTCGTCGTCCACATCGCGCTCAAGCCGACCTCGAGCATCCGCGTTCCGCGCCGCTCGATCGATCGTCAGGGAAAAGCGACCACGGTCTCCACGACCGGCCGCCACGACCCGTGCGTCGGGATCCGCGCAACGCCGATCGCCGAGGCCATGCTCGCGATCGTGCTCATGGACCATGCGCTGCGGCATCGCGCGCAGAACGCCGACGTCACACCCCCGACGCCGCCGATTCCCGGGAAAAAAATCAAAAAAATCAAAGGGGTCAGACTCGATTGATCAAAGTAGAGTCTCGTGGCAGATGCTTATGCGCACCCCGCCGGATGTCGAGTTTCGGGAATAAGCTGGAGAGGAAGAAAGAGTTGAACGGAAACGTCGGAATCCCTGAATGGCTGCGCCGGATCCCCCCTGAACCTGCACTGAGCCTCGACAGCGCAGTCATGCGGTAGAAGACAAACGTCGTTGAACCACCCCGGCTGCTGCGCAGCCACCCCCGTTCTGCATTAGCTCGGGAATACCACCCCGGCCAGGTGGGGATGAAGGGGCCCCCACCCCTTCATGCGCAGCCACCCCTCCTCGGAGAGGAGGGGATAAGGGGGTGCGGGGGCGCTAGCGCTGCTCCCCGGCGAGCTTTCGAACGACCGCGAGGTAGGCGTAGAGCAGGCGGATATTGACGTCTACCGCGGCACCCTGCGAGTGCTTGTTCCAGACCAGCGTCGCGCCGTCGTAATCGCGCATCGCAAGGAGGCCGGTTAGTGCGGCGGTGAGCAGGTACTGCTGCGTCTTGGGAGTGAGGTTGCGGCCGGTGTCGAGAAGCTCCGTCGCGATCTTCCCCATGCGCGCGGCGTCGTGCGCACCCACGGCGGCGAATAGCTCGATCCAGCTGCGATCCGTCGCGGTGAGGCGTTTGATGCAGTCGTTGCGCTCGAAGCTCGACCAGACCGCGCTTGCCTCCGCGGCGGGCAGGTCGGAGTTCACCGACCGCGCCACACCGGTTGCCGAGCGCACCCACATGTCGGTCTTCTGTGGATCGATGCAGTCCAAGCCGCGCAACTGCACGAGCTCGAGATCCTTCTGCAACTGGGCGGGGATGCCGCGCGGCTCAGGGAGCGTGGCGCCGATCAGGAAATCGCGCGCGTAGGCGGCGCGCCGCGCGTGTTCGATGCGGTCGAGATAGTCATCGCCGTCGAGCGAAATGGGCCGGGTGTGGCGCGGCCGCCCTTCGAGGATCTCGACCACCGGCACGCCGGCGGCCCCGATGTGCGTGATCTCGTCCGCTTGCGTCTGCAGGAATCGATAGCGAGCCGCGTTGAGATCGAGGTACGGGAAGTAATCGGAGTTGGCCGGGGTGTTGTATGAGAGGAAGAGCGGGTGGAGCACCTGCCTGCTGCCGATCCGCCGGATCTCCATGTCGCCGATGGTCTGCACGTGGACCTTGCGCAGCTCCTGTCCGACGCCCGGGTGCGCCGCAAAGACGTCGGCGAGCGGCCGGGCAAGCGTCGCCGAATCTCCGGCCACGATCAGGAGATCCGAATCGGTCGTCGCATAGATCGCGTAGTCCGGGAAGTTCTGTGCGAGCGCACGCATCACCGAGGCGGTCAGCTTGACGTCGATCTCGTAGAGCTGGAACCACTGCACCAGCACGCCGCCGCGGTTCAGGTGCCGGCGGACGAGCCGGTAGAACTCGTCGGAGAAAAGACTCGAGACACCGCTCACCCACGGGTTGGAGGGCTCCGAGATGATGATGTCGTAGCGCCGGTTCTGGGTCGAAAAGAACGTCTTGGCATCGTCGAAGACGATGTTGCTGCGCGGATCCGCGAACGCGTTCGCATTGCGCGCCGCGAATTGCCGCGACGCCTCCGCCATGGCCGGCTCGATCTCGATGGTATCGACGCGCTCGAGCGTCCGGCTGCCGAGCAGAGTGTGGGTGGTGAGGCCGGTGCCGATGCCGATCACCGCGGCGGTGCGCGCGTCGGGCAGGATGGCAAGCGGCAGCGCGGCAGTCATCACCATCGTGATCTCGTCCGATATCCGCTTGCCCGGACCGAGGTTGATCGCGCCATCCGACTTGCCGTTCGTGCGCAGGGAAAGCCCTTCATCGAAGGCAAGCAGGCTCACCGAAGTCGTCTTGCCGTCGCGGTAAAACTGGAGCGTGGCATCTTCCGCCGAGAAGATCTCGCCGCGCCGGAAGACGCCGGACGCCATCCGGTGATAATCGAGTGAGACGCCGAGCGCGATGACGGCGAATGCGATCACCGACGCCGCAGTCGCGACATGCACGAGGTGAGGCGCGCACTGCCGGGCAAATCGCCAGAGAAGCACCATGCCTAGCGCGACGTCGATCACGGCGCCCGCCGTGATCAGGCCCTTGAGGCCGAGCAGCGGCATGCCTATGTGTGCGGCCACGACCACGCCGACAATCGAGCCCAGCGTGTTCGACGCGTAGACGTTTCCGATGGAGCGCTCGCCTTGCCTGCTGCGCAGCAGCACGTAGGTGATCAGCGGCAGCGTCATCCCGGCGCAGAACGTCGCCGGAAGCATGACCACGAGCGCAATCACGTGGCTGGAGGCGAGGAAAATCGCGTAGCCCGAATCGGTCCGCGCCGTGCCCTTGATGACGAGCTGCATCAGATCGAAGGTCGCGCCATAGAGCGGCAACGTCGCCAGCGCCGCGATGCCCATGGCGACCTGAACCACGCCGAGAAAGCGCAACGGCTCCGGCGCGCGGTCGATGCGCCGGCGCACCCACAAACCGCCGAGCGCTAGGCCGAGGATGAAGGCCGAGAGCATGAGCTCGAACGAGTGCGTCGCCGAACCCAGCACCAGCGAGAGCATGCGTATCCACCCGATCTCGTAGATGAAGGACGCCGCGCCCGTGAGGAACGCGATCGCCAGCATGAGACGTACGCTCGCCGCCAACGGCGGCACGGACTGTTCGGAGGACGCGGCGGTTACGGCGCCCGGCTGCGGGTCGGGACCTTTCGCGAGGAGCCACACGATGGCGGCGAGTCCGATGTTCAGCACGCCCGCGAACTGGATCGTTCCGGGAAGCCCAAGCCTGTCGATCAGCACGAAGCCGCTCACGAGCACGCCGATCGCGGCGCCGAAGCTGTTGGTGAAATAGAGCAGTGCGAGCGCCTCGCCCGGACGCTCGGGATGGCGCCGCAGCAGGCCAGCGCTCATCAGCGGAAACGTCATGCCGAGGAGGATGGATTGCGGCAGGATCAGCGCGCCGGCGAGGGCCCACTTGAAAAGCGCTGCGGCGGTGGCGTTGGCTAGCGTGGGAAGCACCGATACGTAGGCGGCGTCGGTCGCGGCGACGAACACTCCGTGAAAAGCGAATGCGGCGAGACCGATGAGGGCTTCGACGACCGCATAGGCGCGCAGCAGATTGCGCCAGCGCACGCCGCGCAGGCTCGCGATCCACGCGCCGGCCGCCATGCCGCCCATGAACAGCGCGAGCACCAGCGTCTGAGCATATGCGGCATGGCCCAGGAAGAGCTTGAGGTAATGACTCCAGATCGACTCGTAGATGAGCCCGGCGAATCCGGAGATCGTGAAGAGCGCGAAGAGTGCCGTCCGGCGCCAGGCGATGCTTTCTTGTGCCGCAGACAATTGAATACTCGGGAGGACGCGGGTCGGTTGTGGTCGTCAGCGCCTGGCGATGCAACGGATTCTAAGCGATGGCGATGGCACGGTGCGGCATTCTCTCAGGTGCACTACCATCACTTTGCGTCCTGCCGCGATTTCGCCGCGCCTGGCGCACCCGCCGCCGAAAATCCCCGCCCGTGACCGTTCCCTACGCCCGCCTGTCGGCGGTCTATTTCGCCTACTTCGCCTTCGTCGGTGCGTTCGCGCCCTATTTCAGCCTGTATCTGAAGTCCGTCGGCGCCAGCGCATGGGAGATCGGCGTGCTGATCTCGATCATGCAGCTGACAAGAGTTTTCGCACCGAACTTCTGGGCGTGGTTCGCCGATCATCACGGGCGTCGCGTCGCGCTGATGCGTGCATCGCTCGCGCTGGCTGCGCTCTCGTTCTGCGGCATCTACGCGACGCAATCGTTCTGGGGGATCTTCTTCGTCCTGACGCTGCTTGCATTCTTCTCGAGCGCGGCGAACCCGCTGCTCGAGGCCACGACGTTCAGCGCGCTGCGCGGGCGGCTCGAGCGCTACGGCATCATTCGCATGTGGGGGTCGGTCGGCTTCATCGTCGCGGTGCTGGCGGTGGGGGCCGCGCTCGACCGGCTTGCTATCGACAATCTCCTCTGGATGCTACTGAGCGTACTGGCCGTCGCTGCGGGGCTCACCTGGCTGCTGCCGAGCGGCGAGGACCCGCGCCCGACCGAGCGCGAACGGCTCTGGCTCGTCCTGCGACGCCCCGAGGTCCTCGTATTGCTCGGGGCGTGCTTCCTGATGAGCGTGTCGCACGGTCCGCTCTTCACGTTCTTTTCCATCTACCTGACCGATCTCGGTTACAGCACGACGGCCGTCGGTGTCCTCTGGTCGCTCGGGGTGATCGCCGAGATACTCGTGTTCCTCGCGGCGCCGCGGTGGATGACGCGGTTCGACCCGCGCACCATCCTCATCGCGAGCTTCGCTTGCGCGGTCGCGCGCTTTCTGCTGATCGCGTGGGGCGCCCGGAGCGCGACCCTGGTCACGATCGCCCAGATCCTGCACGCGGCGACCTTCGGGTCCTATCATCTCGCCGCGCTCGCGGTGGTCAATGCCTGGTTCACGGGATCGCGGCAGGTGCGGGGACAGGCCATCTATCTCAGCCTGTCGTTCGGCGCCGGTGGGTTTCTCGGCGGGCTGGCGAGCGGGGCGCTGTGGGGCACGATCGGCCCGGCCTGGACGTTCACGGCTTCAAGTGTCGCCGCCGGGGCGGGGTTCGCCGTGCTGCTCCTGCGAAGGTCGCTCATGCCCGGAACGGGCCTCGCGAACCCGTCCTCCCCCGAACGGTCAGAGACCGCGTAGATTCGACATGAAAGGTTGCGTGAACTTGAAGGGCCGATTCGTCCGGCTGGCTGGCATAGCGCTACGCGCCGCGGTGGCGGGCGCGCTGGTGCTCGGCGGCTGCGCGAGCACCACGAAACCGGGCAGTGTCGGGATCGAGCGACAGCAGGCATTGCTCGTCTCGTCCGCCCAGATCGACCAGGCGGCGGCGCGGTCCTACCGCAAGATCAATGCCGACGCCGCTCGCAAGGGCCTGCTGGATCGCAACGCGCAACAGGTCACGCGGGTCCGCGCGATCGCACAGCGTCTGATCGCCCAGACCGGGACGTTCCGACCCGACGCGCTGCGCTGGAAGTGGGAGGTGAACGTCATCACCTCCAAGGAGCTGAACGCCTGGTGCATGCCGGGCGGCAAGATCGCCGTGTACACCGGGCTGCTGGACAAGCTGCAGCTCACGGATGCCGAGCTTGCCGCGGTGATGGGCCACGAGATCGCCCATGCGCTGCGCGAGCACGGTCGCGAACGCGCGTCCGAGCAGATCGCGACCTCGGCGGTGATCGGGATCGCGGCCGCTGTGCTGGGTGCGCCGAGCGGTAGCGCCGACCTCGCCGGTCTGGTCGCCGACCTGACGATCAGCAAGCCGAACTCCCGCACGCACGAGGTCGAGGCCGACCGGATCGGCGTCGAGCTTGCCGCGCGCGCCGGATTCGATCCTTATGCCGCGGTCACCGTGTGGGAGAAGATGGCGCGCGCCGGAGGGAGCGAGCCGCCTCAGTTTCTGTCGACTCACCCGTCGTCCGCCAGCCGCATCGCGGACCTCAAGGTCTATGCCGCGCGGGTGGAGCCGCTCTATCAGGAGGCGCGGAGTCGCTGAGGTGGCCGTTTGCCGCCCGGGTGGACACCGTCGGGATCTTCCATTCCGCTATAATTCCACGACTTAGCGGACCCCCCCATGACACCAAAAACCCTCTACGACAAGCTTTGGGACAGCCACGTGGTGCACGCCGAGGAGGACGGCACTGCGCTCCTGTACATCGACCGCCATCTCGTGCACGAGGTGACGAGCCCGCAGGCGTACGAAGGGCTGCGGCTTGCCGGACGCAAGGTCTGGCGCACCGACTCGATCGTCGCGACCGCCGATCACAACACGCCGACCACCGACTGGCATCGCGGTGTCGACGGTATCGAGGACAAGGTGTCCCGGCTGCAGGTCACGACGCTGGACGACAACATCCGCGCGCACGGCGCGAAGGCGTATTTTCCCTTCCTGGACGAGCGGCAAGGCATCGTGCACGTGATCGGGCCCGAGAGCGGTGCGACGCTGCCCGGGATGACGGTGGTGTGCGGCGACAGCCACACCAGCACGCACGGCGCGTTCGCCTGCATGGCGTTCGGCATCGGCACGTCGGAGGTCGAGCACGTGATGGCCACGCAGTGCCTGGTCGCGAAGAAATCCCGCAACATGCTCGTGCAGGTGGACGGCCCCCTCGGGCGCGGCGTGACCGCCAAGGACATCGCGCTCGCGCTGATCGGCAAGATCGGCACCGCAGGCGGCACCGGGTCTGCGATCGAGTACGCGGGCAGTACGATCCGCGCGCTCTCGATGGAAGGTCGCATGACGCTCTGCAATATGACGATCGAGGCGGGCGCGCGCTGCGGCATGGTGGCGGTGGACGACGTGACGATCGCCTACCTGAAGGGCCGGCCGTTCGCGCCGCACGGCGAGGCATGGGATCGCGCAGTGGCGCACTGGCGCAGCCTCGTGAGCGATCCGCACGCCAAGTTCGACCGGGTCGTCACACTCGATGCGCGGGAGATCAAGCCGCAGGTCACCTGGGGAACCTCCCCGGAAATGGTCGTGAGCGTGGACGCCCGCGTGCCCGATCCGGACCGTGAGAAGGACGCGATCCGGCGCGAGGGCCTGGCGCGTGCGCTCCAGTACATGGGCCTCGAGCCGAATGCGCCGATCACCGGCATCCGGCTCGACAAGGTGTTCATCGGATCCTGCACGAACTCGCGCATCGAGGACCTGCGGGCGGCCGCCGCGATCGTGAAGGGACGGCACGTGGATTCTCACGTGAAGGTCGCGATGGTGGTGCCCGGGTCAGGCCAGGTGAAGCGCCAGGCGGAGCGGGAGGGGCTCGACCGGATTTTCAAGGACGCCGGTTTCGAATGGCGCGAGCCCGGTTGCTCGATGTGCCTGGCGATGAACGCCGACCGCCTCGAGCCAGGCGAGCGGTGCGCTGCGACGTCGAACCGCAATTTCGAGGGCCGCCAGGGTGCCGGCGGCCGAACTCACCTCGTGAGCCCCGAGATGGCCGCGGCCGCCGCGATCGCCGGGCATTTCGTGGACGTGCGCGAGTGGCGATAGGAAAGGAGCGCAGATGGATCCGATGCGATTGCTGTTCTTGACCGCGCTTACCGCGCTCGCGATCGGCTGTCACACCGTCGACGGGGCGAAGAAAGACGCGAACGAGGCGAGCCAGGCGGTGGAAAAAAGCGTCCGGCACGCGGGCGAGGCGACTGGTCGGGCCGTGGAGCGGACCGGTGCAGCGATCTCGGATACTTTCAAGAAATAGTCGCGAGCGGGTGGCGCCGGTGCGCCGCCGCAGAACGATCACCCAGCGAAAACCATCATGGACAAGTTCACCGTAGTCACCGGACTCGTCGTGCCGCTCGACCGGTCTAACGTCGACACCGACGCGATCATTCCGAAGCAGTTCCTGAAGTCGATCAAGCGCTCGGGGTTCGGTCCGAACCTCTTCGACGCCTGGCGGTATCTGGACGTGGGCCAGCCCGGAATGGATCATTCGAAGCGACCCGTCAACCGCGATTTCGTGCTCAATCATCCGCACTACAAGGACGCGGAGATCCTGCTGGCGCGCGCCAATTTCGGCTGCGGATCGTCGCGCGAGCACGCGCCATGGGCGCTCCTCGACCACGGGTTCCGGGCGGTGATCGCGCCGTCGTTCGGCGAGATCTTTCAGAGCAACTCGCTCAAGAACGGCTTGCTGCCGGTCGTGCTGACGGAGCAGGAAGTGGACGCGCTCTTCTACGACGTCGCCTCGTTTCCGGGCATGCGGCTGACGATCGATCTCGCGCAGCAGACCGTGGCCACGACCGACGGCGCGAAGGTGATGCATTTCGACATCGACCCGTTCCGCAAGCATTGCCTCCTCAATGGGCTGGATGAAATCGGGCTCACGCTCCGCCACGAAGACAAGATTCGCGAGTTCGAGGAACGGCGCCGCGCCCAGCATCCCTGGCTGTTTGGCTAGCGGACCGTGAAGAAAATCGCCATTCTTCCGGGGGACGGAATCGGCCCGGAGATCACCGCCCAGGCGGTCGCCGTGCTGAAAGCGCTCGAGCCGGGCGGGGTGAAGCTTGCGATGGAGGAAGCACCTGTCGGCGGCGCCGCCTACGACGCCGCGGGCGATCCGCTGCCCGACGCCACCCTGAAGCTCGCCAAGGCGGTGGACGCCATTCTCTTCGGCTCGGTCGGGGGACCCCAATACGACACTTTGCCGCGGCCCAAGCGCCCCGAGCAGGCGTTGCTCCGGTTGCGGAAGGAACTCGGCCTGTTCGCGAATCTGCGCCCGGCGACGGTCTATCCGGAGCTCGTCAATGCGTCGACGCTGCGCCCCGAGGTCGTGTCGGGGCTCGACGTGTTGATCCTGCGCGAGCTCACCGGGGACATCTACTTCGGCCAGCCGCGCGGAATCCGTAATTCGGAGGAGGGCGGCCGGGAGGGGTTCGACACCATGCGCTATAGCGAGCGCGAGATCGTGCGCATCGCGCGCGTCGCCTTTCAGGCCGCCCGCAAGCGCGCGCGGCGCCTCTGCTCCGTGGACAAGGCGAACGTGCTCGAGACCAGCCAGCTGTGGCGCGAGGTGGTGACCGGCATCGGAAAGGAGTATCCGGACGTCGCGCTCACCCACATGTACGTCGACAATGCGGCCATGCAGCTCCTGCGCGATCCAAAACAGTTCGACGTGATGGTCACCGGCAACATGTTCGGCGACATCCTCTCCGACGAGGCCTCGATGCTGACCGGCTCGATCGGGATGCTGCCTTCGGCATCCCTCGACGAGGCCGGCAAGGGGCTGTACGAACCGATTCACGGCTCGGCGCCGGACATCGCGGGGCAGAATGCCGCGAATCCGCTTGCGACCATCCTTTCCGCGGCCATGATGCTGCGCTACAGTCTCGGAGAGGATGCGGCCGCCGGGCGGATCGAGCGCGCGGTGGGCAAAGTGCTTGCCAAGGGACTGCGTACGGCAGACATTTTCGAGCCGGGCACCACGCGGCTCGGCACGCGCGAAATGGGTGCGGCGGTGATCGCGGCGCTGGATTGAACGGGAGACGGGGTTGGGCGGTCGATTGACACGGGTGGGCTTGATCGGTGCGCGCGGCATGGTCGGCTCCGTGCTCACGGAGCGTATGCGCGCCGAGCACGACTTCGATCTCATCGAGCCGGTCTTCTTCACGACGTCGAATGTGGGCGGGAATGCCCCCGACGTCGGACGCGGGATCATGCCGCTGGCGGACGCGCGGTCGGTCGACGCGTTGCGCGAGATGGAGGTCATCGTCTCGTGCCAGGGCGGAGACTACACCAACGAGATTCACCCGCGGCTTCGCGCGACGGGCTGGAACGGCTACTGGATCGACGCGGCTTCCGCCCTGCGCATGCGCCAGGACGCCGTGATCGTACTCGACCCGGTCAATCTCGACGTGATCCAGGGTGCGCTTGCGGCGGGCATCCGAAACTACATCGGCGGCAATTGCACCGTGAGCCTGATGCTGATGGGCGTGCACGGCTTGTTCAAGCACGGGCTCGTCGAGTGGATGACCGCGATGACGTACCAGGCGGCTTCCGGCGGCGGCGCGCAGCACATGCGCGAGCTGGTGGCGCAGATGGGCGTCGTGCACGGCTCCGCGGCGGCGCTGGTCGACGACCCTGCCGCGGCGATCCTCGAGATCGACCGGAGGGTGGCCGACACCCTGCGGGGCGACGCTTTGCCCCATGAACATTTCGGCGTGCCGCTTGCCGGCAGCCTCATCCCGTGGATCGACAAGGATCTGGGCAACGGGCAGAGCCGCGAGGAATGGAAGGCGCAGGCAGAAGGCAACAAGATCCTCGGGCGCGAGGCGAATCCCGTTCCGATGGACGGAATCTGCGTGCGCATCGGCGCCATGCGCTGCCACAGCCAGGCACTGACGATCAAGCTGACGCGCGATGTGCCGCTCGACGAGATCGAAGGCATGCTCGCCGGGGCAAACGAGTGGGTGGAAGTGATCGCGAACACGCGTGAGGACAGCGTACGCGAACTCTCGCCCGCGCGGGTGACAGGCTCCCTCCGCGTGCCGATCGGGCGGTTGCGCAAGATGTCGATGGGCGCGCACTATCTCTCCGCATTCACGGTAGGCGATCAGCTGCTGTGGGGCGCGGCGGAGCCGCTGCGGCGGATGCTCCGCATCCTGCTCGTGCATCTCGGCGACAGCTCCACCGCCAGGCGGTCAGCACGCGGCGGAACCTCGCCCGCGCAGGCCGTGGTTTGACCGGATTCGATCGGCGTTCGGCCGGTCGTAGCCCGGGAGAAGGGACACTCCAGGGCCAGTTCGCGGTGTCCGGAGCGCTCCCGGAAGGCTGTTGGCCGGGGTCCGGACCGGCTCCAAGGCCAAAATAGACTGAGTAATTTTTGGCTTATGCGGCAATCCGAGGTGAAACCTTAGCTTGCAAGGCTAACCCTCTGATGCTAATTTAAATACCTAGGTCTAAGCCCAGGGGTGGCAGAGTGGGAACTCGCACGACTATTAAAACTAGACTCCTCGCGCTGGCTGCGCTCCTGCTCGTACCCGCCATGGCGCTCAGCGCCGGGCTGGGCAAGCTCGCGCTGAACTCCGCACTGGGGCAACAACTCAACGCCACGATCGACATCGTGTCGATCCAGGCAGGCGAGGCGGGGTCGCTCAGCGCGCGCATCGCGTCCGCCGAGGCGTTTCGCCAGGCGGGCGTCGACTACGGACCTGCGATCACTTTCCTCCGCGCGTCGGTTCAACGGCGTGACGGCGGGTACTACGTCGTGTTGACTTCCACTCAGCCGATCAACGAGCCGTTCCTCGACGTGCTCGTCGAGCTGAATTGGGCGACGGGTCGACTGGTTCGCCAATACACGTTCCTGCTGGATCCCGCCGAGTACAAGGGTCCGGCCTCGGCACCAGCGGTGGCGGCGGTGGAATCGAAGCCGGTGGAGCCGCCCAGGGCGCCCGAACCGGCGCCTGCTCCGGAGCCGCGCAAGGCTCCCGAGCTTGCACCGACTCCCACTG
>JBAVOG010000652.1:0-5921 GCA_049691875.1 Burkholderiales bacterium
CTGCCAGCGGTGACGATAGTGGTATTCCAGAGTTCCCGTGACCCGGAAAAGGGTGTCGAGCAGCGCCCGGCTCTCCCGCTCCTCCATTCCCTTGATGCAGAGCGTGAACTGCGGATTGACGAAAATCGCCTTTCGCCCGGTCATCGGATGAACGCGGACCACCGGATGGGTGACGGGCGGATATTTCTCTTCGTACTCGCGCAGCGTCCTTCGCCCTGCCTCGCTTTGCGAGAAGAGCTCCTTGAAGGGCTTGAAATCGTGTACCGCTTCGAGCCCGGAGATGAAGTGCTGCAGCCGGTCCGAAAGTCCTTCGTAGGCGGCAGTCATGCTGGCGAAGACCGTGTCGCCCCCGAGCGCCGGAATGATCTTCGAGCAGAGCATCGTGCCCATCGGCGGGCACTCGCGAAACGTTTCGTCCGTGTGCCAGATGTCAGTGGCGGCTGGCGGGTTCCCTTCCTTGTTGTCGTAGACGATGAGCTCGGCGTTGTCCGCGGCATTTGTGGAGAACGGATGCACGGAGAGCTCGCCAAAAAAGCGCCCGAAGCGCATCAGGTCCGCCGCGCTGATCTTCTGATCGGGGAACACGAGCACTTCGTGCGCTGCGTGCGCCGCTCCGATCGCCTGTACGGTCGCCGGATCGAGCGGTTTGGTCAGGTCGACCCCGGTCACCTCGGCGCCCAGGAACACGCCGACCTTGCGTATCTGAAGGGATGCGCTTTGACTCGTGCCCGCCATTCCGGAATCGCCCACTGTCCGCTCCGTTCGCCTACTAAGGTTCCGCAGGCACGGAACCTGTCGGCAGATTACCATTTCCGCGGCTTGCTTCAATCCGAGACCCCACGAGAGGACGAGACCGACATGAGTACCCTGCACCAGAATCTGATCGGCGGTACCTGGACGCCCGGCGCGAGCGTCAACGTCAACAAGAGCCCGTCGGATCTCGCCGACGTCGTCGGCGAATACGCGCAGGCCGACGCCGGGCAGGCACACGCCGCGATCGAGGCGGCCAGGGCGGCCTTTCCGAAGTGGGCGAGCGCGAGCATCCAGGAGCGCGCCGACATTCTCGACCGCGCGGGCAACGCGATCCTCGCGCGCAAGGAGGAGCTCGGCAGGCTGCTTGCGCGCGAGGAGGGCAAGACGCTGCCCGAGGCGATCGGTGAGGCCGCCCGCGCCGGCTACATCTTCAAGTTCTTCGCCGGCGAAGCGGTGCGCATCGAGGGCGAAAAGCTCGCTTCCGTGCGGCCGGGCGTGGAGGTCGAGATCACACGCGAGCCCATCGGGGTGGTCGGCATCATCACGCCGTGGAACTTTCCGATCGCGATTCCGGCGTGGAAGATCGCGCCGGCCCTCGCTTACGGCAACTGCGTGGTCGCGAAGCCCGCCGACCTCGTGCCGGGTTGTGCCTGGGCGCTGGCTTCGATCCTGCAAGAATCCGGGCTGCCGCCGGGCGTGTTCAATCTCGTGATGGGGCGCGGTTCGGTGGTCGGCGAGGCGATCGTCGGGGCGACCGACATTGCCGCAATCTCCTTCACCGGATCGGTCGCCACGGGACGCGCGATCGCCGCACGCGCCATCGAGCAGGGCAAGAAGATCCAGCTCGAGATGGGCGGCAAGAATCCGATGGTGGTGCTCGACGATGCGGACCTCGCGGTCGCGATCGGGGCATGCGTGAACGGCGCATTCTTCTCGACCGGCCAGCGCTGCACGGCTTCGAGCCGGCTGATCGTCACGCAGGGCATCCACGACAAGTTCGTCGCCGCGCTGCGCGAGCGCATGGACACGCTCAAGGTGGACAACGCGCTGAAGCAGGGCACCGACATCGGACCGGTGGTCGACCAGAGTCAGCTGGACCAGGATCTGGCGTACCTCGACATCGGCCGCAATGAGGGCGCGAAGGTGATCGGCGGCGACATTCTCGGGCGCGAGACGGAGGGCTACTACCTCCAGCCCGCGCTCTTCACCGACACGCACAACGGCATGCGCATCAATCGCGAGGAGATCTTCGGTCCGGTGGCGAGCGTGATCCGGGTGAAGGACTACGACGAAGCGCTGGCGGTCGCGAACGACACGCCATTCGGGCTGTCATCGGGAATCTGTACGACTTCGCTCAAGCATGCCTCGCATTTCAAGCGCAACGCACAGGCTGGCATGGTGATGGTCAATCTTCCGACTGCGGGGGTCGACTACCACGTGCCTTTCGGCGGCCGCAAGGGCTCGAGCTACGGGTCGCGCGAACAGGGACGCTACGCTGCCGAGTTCTACACGATGGTGAAGACTGCGTACACGCTCCCGTAGCGCGGCAGGGTCCGGTGGCATCAGCGTGCGACCGGAAGACCCTCGACCAGGCGCGGCATCATCTGGAGAATCTGCCGCGTGATGACCGGGACGCTCGAAGCCTCGCCGAGCGAGCCGCCGGTCAGCGGGCCGATCACGTAGAGGTTCGGAACGAGCGCCCCGCGAACGCCGATCGCCCGCGAGTCGGCATCGACGTCCACGCCGAGCCCGCAGGCGCTCGCTCGCAAGAGGCCGTCGGCCGCCAGCCCACGCACCAGCGGATCGGTTGCTGCCGCGAGACGACTGTCGAATCCGGTGCAATTGATTAGAGTCGAATAGATCGCATGACGAGTGTTTGTGGCGTCGTGATCCTCGAATTCGACAGCAAAGCCTTGCGGAGCCCGTCGCACCGATCGCACACGCGCGTGATGGAACGCAAGCTGGCGCGAATCGACCATTCGCTCGACGATCTCCTCGATCTGCGGCGGAATCCGGAACCGGTGGACGTCGTACCACGGCTTGAGATGGCGCAGGAAGCGCATCTGCTCGGTCGTGGAAAGATTCGGCCACAGCACGTGCGATGCATCCCGCACGTCGTCGAACGGCGCATGCCAGCTCGCGCGTGCCTGATCGAGCCGGGCGATATCGGCGCGCAGCGCCCGTACGATCCTGGCGACGGTGTCCGGCTTGCCGTGGCGGGCGACGAATTCCGGAATCTCCTGCATGAGCCCCTGCAGTCGAGGCATGATCGGTGGAAACGGGCTGTGCGACGTTGGCCGCATTCCACGGCGCGACACTGCGTCGATTCGCTCGCGATGACCCTGCGCGACGAGCGTCGCGATGACATCTGCCGCGGTCAGGCCGGCGCCCAGAATCAGGACATTGCGATCCGGTTCGACGGTTCGCAGGGCTTCGAGATCCCATGGATCGGCGACGCAGTCGCGATGTTCAGCCAATGCGCGGAGCGAGTCGGGCAGATGCGGCTGACCTTGACCGACGGCGAGCACGCATGCGGTGGCACGCAAGGTGTCTCCGTTGTCGAGCGAAATCGAAGCGCCGCCCGGACTGATCGACGCACGCACTGCGCGTTGCGACACGTGCCTGATGGTGGATCCCGACGGATTCGAATCCCGATGGCGGTCCAGCTCATTGCAGACGTAAGCGCCGAAATCCGCGCGGCGCGGATAGATGCGTCCGTTTGCGGCGATCGCCGCGGGATCCCGTTCCAGAGCACCGCTCGTTCTCAACCAGTTGCTGAAGTGCTCGGGTTCGTCCAGGTAGAGCAGATGTATCGAGTCGGCCGCATTCAGGCGATGGTCAGGGTGTCCGGTCGAATGCGCGATTCCGGTGCCCAGGCGTGCTCGCGGCTCTATCAGGAGGATCTCGACGGGCCGTGGAGCGACGCGACTCATGTGGATCGCGAAAGCGGCACCGCTGTACCCGCCTCCGATGACGGCGATCGATGTCACGTCGCAAGAATGTCTGCAGGTGCGAGCATGGCTTATGGTCGCTGTAACGACTCGGCACGGCAAGACGTGCCGATCCTGGCGAGACGGGCGGGCCCGGGGCCGCGCGGCTTTCCGGGGCCCGAAGACCGTGCGATCATTTCACCTCGGCCGGTGCCCGGGTGCATCCTGATGCGCCCTGCACCGACGCCCCACGAACCGTTGCGGAGATCACCAGGTGACGAAGAAGGTCGACGTCTACAACCACTTTTTTCCCGACGTCTACGCGAAAGCGATGATGTCCATCAACCCAAAGTACAAGGATCTGGGCAAGCGCGTTCGCAATGTGAAGATGCTGTTCGATCTGGACGCGCGGTTCCGCTGCATGGACAAGTTCGGCGACGACTACCGGCAGATCCTCACCGTGCCGATGCCGCCGCCCGAGGTGCTGGCGGGCCCGGACAAGGCAGTGGACCTGATGCGAGCCGCGAACGACGGGCTGGCGGAGCTGTGTGAGAAGCACCCTGACCGATTTGCCGGCTTTGCGGCCAAAGTGGCGCTAAACAACATCGATGCGTCGCTCGGCGAGATCGACCGCTGCATGAAGGAACTCGGCGCGCTCGGTATCGAGGTCGCCACGAACTCGGCCGGACGGCCGATGGATTTACCCGAGTTCGCGCCGATCTTCGAGAAAGCCGCCAAGCAGTACGACTGCCCGATCTGGGTGCACCCGGTGCGTGGTGCCGACATGACCGACTATGCGTCGGAGTCGCGCTCACGGTTCGAGATCTGGTGGGTGTTCGGCTGGCCCTACGAGACCAGCGCGTTCATGGCGCGAATCGTGTTCGCCGGCTATTTCGACAAGTACCCCAATCTCAAGATCATCACGCACCACATGGGCGGGATGGTGCCGTACTTCGAGGGGCGCGTCGGTCCCGGCTGGGCACAGCTTGGCTCGCGGACATCCGACGAGGACTATTCCGGCGTGCTGACGGGCTTGAAGAAGCCGCACCTCGACTACTTCAAGATGTTCTATGCAGATACTGCGGTGTTCGGCGGCGTGCCCGCGACGAAGTGCGGCCTGGACTTCTTCGGCGAGGACAACGTCGTGTTCTCCTCCGATTCGCCCTTCGATCCAGAGGGCGGCGAGATGTACATCCGCGAGACCATCAAGATCCTGGACGAGCTCGAGATCCCCGAGTCTACGCGCGAGAAGATCTACTACAAGAACGCCGAGCGGCTCTGCAATCGCACGTTCTTCTGAGGCCTGCTCGCCGAGCCCTCATGAAGCTCGTGATCGCGCGACCCAGCCCCTACGCACGCAAGGCGCACGTCGTGCTCCTCGAGAAAGGCATTGCGTTCGAGACCATTGTCGAGAATCCCTGGCAGCCCGATTCGATCGTGCCGAGCGTGAATCCGCTCGGCAAGGTGCCCGCGTTGATGCTCGACGACGGACGGGTGATCCACGATTCGAAGGTGATCGTGGAGTACCTGGAGACACTCGGCGTCCCGCCCGATTTGATACCCAAGTCTCCAGCGCTGCGCGCGGCGCACAAGCAGCTCGAGGCAATCGCCGACGGTGTCTGCGACGCCGTTGTCCTGATCACGCTGGAGATCGCGCGTGCCCCCGATCTGCGCAGCACGGACTGGATCGAACGCCAGCACAGAAAGGTCGTGGCCGGGGTGACCGAGCTCGCGCGCCTGCTCGGCGACGAGGGGTGGTTCACGTCTGCTGGGTTCGGGCTCGGCGAGGTGGCCACGGTGTGCGCGCTCGACTACATCGATCTTCGCTTGCCTGCGTTCGATTGGCGTCCGACCGCCGCGAATCTCGCGAACTTGCATGCCCGGTTGTCGGTACGCCCTTCGTTCGCACAGACGAAGCCGGAGGCGCAGGCACTTCCGCAAGTCCGCTAGCGGCGCGCAAGTGCTATTCCCCAGGCCTTGCCGATTTCACTCGCAGCGCCACAAGGATTTCTGCAGCCGACGGCGTCGTACTCGCATCCTTGAAGGCGGCAAGGCGCTCGTAGATCTCATGGGCGGCAAGATGAAAGCCTGCGGGGAGGCCAACTTCCGTGAACGTGGCCGCGATCTCTTCCATCTCGCCGGTCCAGCGCCAGGCCTTGCGCGCGGCACCTCGCATTTGCTCGATGCGCTTGAGCGCATCCGGCTGGCTCGCCTGCCACTCCTCGACCAGTTCATCGC
>JBAVOG010000653.1:0-8737 GCA_049691875.1 Burkholderiales bacterium
CCTCCTCGGAGAGGAGGGGAAAAAGAACTTTCCCCTCCTTTTCAAGGAGGGGTGGCTGCGAAGCAGCCGGGGTGGTTAAGCCCCCGCTCCTGACTCAATCCGAAGGCATCGTGTCCACGAACGTGGACCTGTCCATCAGCTTGGCGTAGTGGCGCGCAAGTGCCGGGCAGTCCACGCGCCAGTCGAGTTCGGGGAACCGGAACGTGAGCCAGCCCGCGCAGCACCCGACGGCGATATCGGCGAGCGAGTAGCCGGTACCGGCGCACCATGCGCGACCTTCGAGGTCGCGATTCATAGCTGCCACACCGCGGTTCACCTTGCCGAGCTGGCGCTCGATCCACGCCGGGTTCTGCTCATGGGACGGACGCTGACGCTCCTTGCGCGCAGCGCCGCCCGCATCCAGGATGCCGTCGGCGAGCGCTTCCCAGCGGCGCACCTCGATGCGCTCGCGATGATCGGCGGGAATCAACCGGCTGATGGGAGACGCCGCATCGAGGAACTCGACGATCACGCGCGAATCGTAGAGCGCAGTGCCGTCCTCGAGGACCAGCACAGGTACCTTGCCGAGCGGATTGTGGTCCGCGAGCGCAGGTTCGGACTGCCAGGGATCGGCTCGTTCGAACGTATAGTCGATCCGCTTCTCGGCGGCGACGATGCGCACCTTGCGCGCGAACGGACTGGCGAGCGAGCCAAAGAGCTTCATGTTGTTGGTGTTGGATGCGGCGCGCCGTCGATAACCGGTGCGCGGGTCGAGTGAAGCCGGGTGCGGGAGTATAGCATCTCCCTTCGGCGACCCGGGGAATATGCCCTCCCGCATCCCGACGGCCCGGCAGCAAGTCTCCGGTTCGCGGCGTCGCGCGTGTTAGAATTTTTCGTCCCGACTTCGCGCGCGGATTTCGCGCCCGGAATTCGCACCCATATGTCGAAAACCGGTGGCATCCCGACCACGCCGCTCAGCGCACTTTCCCCGCTCGACGGGCGCTATCACAGGCAGCTCGAGCCGCTGCGCGCGATACTGAGCGAGGCGGGGCTCATCCGTGCGCGGGTACGTGTCGAGGTCGAATGGTTGCTCGCGCTGGCCGACGAGCCTGCGATCACGGAGGTTCCCCAGTTCCCGCGCGGGACCATCGATGCGCTGCGCGGACTCGTCACCGATTTCACGGAAGCCGACGCCGAGCGCGTCAAGGCGATCGAGGCCACCACCAATCACGACGTCAAGGCGGTCGAGTACTGGCTCAAGGAAAGATTCGCGGGTCGCAAGGAGCTGGGAAAGTCGGCGGAGTTCATTCATTTCGCCTGCACCTCCGAGGACATCAACAATCTCGCCTACGCCCTGTTGCTCTCCGAGGCGCGCGACTGGGTGATTCTTCCCGCCGTCGACCGCATCGTGCAGACCCTGGTCGGGATGGCGCATGCGCATGCCGCGCTGCCGATGCTCGCTCGGACGCACGGCCAGCCGGCGAGCCCGACGACGCTCGGCAAGGAAATAGCGAACGTGGTGCACCGCCTGCGCCGCGCGCGCGAAAGCGCGGCGGCGGTGTCGCTCACGGCGAAGATCAACGGAGCGGTCGGCAACTACAACGCCCACGTGGTCGCCTATCCGGGCGTGGACTGGGAAGTGTTCGCACGGCAGTTCGTCGAGTCGCTCGGACTGAAGTTCAATCCCTACACCATCCAGATCGAGCCGCACGACGGCATCGCCGAGCTTTGCGACGCGCTGGCGCGGCTGAACACCATCTTCGTCGACTTCGATCGGGACGTGTGGGGCTACATCTCGCTCGGCTATTTCCGGCAACGGGTGGTCGCAGACGAGGTGGGCTCGTCCACCATGCCGCACAAGGTCAATCCGATCGACTTCGAGAATTCGGAGGGCAACCTGGGGGTCGCGAACGCGCTGCTGCGCCACCTCGCGGAGAAGTTGCCAGTGTCGCGCTGGCAGCGCGATCTCACCGACTCGACGGTCCTGCGCAACGTCGGCGTGGCGCTCGGACACTGCCTGCTCGGGTACACCGCGTGCCTGAAGGGCCTCGACAAGCTCGAGGCGGACGCAGCGCGAATGAGTGCGGATCTGGACGCGAACTGGGAAGTGCTTGCCGAGGCCGTGCAGACCGTGATGCGGCGCTACGGGGTCGCGGGGGCCTACGAGCAGCTCAAGGACCTGACGCGCGGAAAACGGCTGACGCGGGAAGCGCTGGCCAGCCTGATCCGGTCGCTGCCGATTCCGGAAGCGGAGCGCGACCGGCTGCTCGCGCTTACCCCGGCGGGATACACCGGCCGCGCGACCGAGCTCGCGCGGCGGATCTGAGCCTCACTTGGAATCAGGCTTGGACTTGGGCTCGTCGGGAAGTGCGGGGAGCGAGCGCAGGTACGCGATCAGCGCATCGAGGTCGGCAGGCGTGAGCTGTCCGGTGGTGTTCGTCACCACTTCGCCCATCGATGCGGCCGCCACGTCGCCATCGGGCGTCAGGCCCGTCGCCAGGAATTCTTTCAGCTCGCCGTCGCTCCATTTTTTCAGGCGGGTCGGCGTCAGATTCGGGACGCCCTTTCCGTCAGGGCCTTTGCCGCCTGCGAGGCGCCGATCGGTGTTCGGGCCGCCGAGCGAGTTGCGTGGCGTGTGGCACTCGCCGCAATGGCCGAGGGCCTGTACGAGATAGGCTCCCCGATTGACGGTCGGCGACGCCGCGGGGTCGGGCTTGAACGGACCGGGTTCGAAGTACAGCCACTTCCACGGCGTGACGAGCCAGCGCCAGCCGTATGGAGCCCGGAGGTCATGCGCGCGGCTCGCCTTGTCGCTGGGCGGAATCGTGCGGAGATACGCCCACAGATCCGCCAGGTCGGCGTCCGTCATCTTCGTGAACGACGTGTAGGGAAACGCGGGAAAATAGTTGGCGCCGTCCGGACTCACGCCCTCGCGCATCGCCCGAACGAAGTCCGCTTCCTGCCAGTTTCCGATTCCCGCCCGTGGATGCGGGGTGACGTTCGGCCCGTAGAAGGTCCCGAACGGCGTCTTCAATACGCGCCCGCCGGCGTAGCGAACCGCGCCTTCTTTCTCCTCGGTGTGACAGGCGACGCAGCCCCCGGCTTTCGCGAGGTACTCGCCGCGCTTCGGGTCGCCCTGGGCGGCTGCGCCACCCGCGACGGCCATCGCAATCAGAAAGGGCGCGAACCTGCCCGTCGCCAGCTGCAGATATCCGGCATGCACAGTCGAAGTCTGCCGGAAAAAAGAAGACCCCGCCGCGGCGGGGTCTGGTCCGTGCAAGCGCCCGACCTACTGTTTCTCGCGGAAATCGTCGTGGCAGGCGCCGCACGACTTGCCAATGCCGCCGATCGCCGCTTTCATCTTGCCCTCGTCGCCGCTCTTCGACGCCTCGACGAGCTGGGAAACGGCGGACTGGAAGTGCTCCTGCGCTTCCTTAAACTTGCCGGGTTCCGACCAGATCACGGGCAAAGCGCGGGTCTTGGCGCTTGTGCCCTTCGTGCTCTCGCCGAAGTTGTCCCACGCCATCTTGTCGAGGACATCCAGGTACGCGGCGTTTCGCGCGACCACCTGGGCATTGAAGGGGATCTTGCCTTGAGCCATTCCGGCGAGCGGTCCGAAGTACTTGCCCTGCAGAGTCATTGCCGCCTGCCGCTGCTTGACCATGGCTTCCGGGCTCTGGGCCTGAGCCGTGAGCGTGAATCCTGCGCCCAGCGCGAGCGCCAGACCGGCCGTAACGAGTTTCCAATTCATCGAGTACTCCTCCTGTGGGGTTGGTCGTGGGGGGGCCAAAGGAAAAGTTCCGCCACGCTAGATGCTACAACACGCAGCGCGGGCGAACTATTCCAGCGGCGGGTTTCGGGGCGACGAAAACAGCGGGCCGCCCGTCTGCCGGGCAGGAAATCAGACCACCGCCTCCTGCTTCTTGTCGCGCACCGGCTTGACGAGGTCCTCGCGCTTGACGCCCAGCCAGCGGACGAGCGGGGCCATCACGAGGACCGAGGAATAGATCCCGAACAGGATGCCGATGGTCAGCGCGACCGCGAAGTAGTGCAGCGCCTCGCCGCCGAAGATGAGCATCGACAGCACCACGGTCTGGGTCGTGCCGTGCGTGATGATGGTACGCGAGATGGTGCGGGTGATCGCATTGTCGATCACCTCGTTCACCGGCGTCTTGCGCATCCTGCGGAAGTTCTCCCGGATCCGGTCCGCGATCACCACCGACTCGTTGACCGAATAGCCGAGGACGGCCAGCACGGCTGCCAGCACCGGAAGCGAGAACTCCCACTGGAAAAAAGCGAAGAAGCCCAGGATGATCACCACGTCGTGCAGATTGGCGATGATCGCCGAGACGCCGAACTTCCACTCGAAGCGCAGCGCGAGATACGCGACGATGCCGAGCGCGGTGACGAGCAGTGCGAGCGCGCCGTTCTCGGCGAGTTCTTTTCCGACCTGCGGGCCGACGAACTCGATGCGCCGCAGTTCCGCCGAACTGTCGATCGCCGAGAGCTTCTCCATCACGGCCTTCGACAGGTCCGCCGTCGATTGTCCCTCCTTGAGCGGCATGCGGATCAGCACGTCCCGCGACGTGCCGAAATTCTGCACCTGCACATCGGAGTACCCGGCCGTGTCGAGTGCGGCCCGAATGGCCTGGACATCGGCAGCCTGCTTGTAGGCGACCTCGATGACGGTGCCGCCGGTGAACTCGATGGAAAACGCCAAGCCTCGTATGGCAAGGAACGCCACGGCGGCGATGAAGGTGACGAGCGAGATGATGTTGAACACCAGCGCATACCGCATGAACGGGATGTCGCGCCGGATCTTGAAGAACTCCATTAGGCGTCCCTTACTTCCATTGGGTCACTTCCATCCGGTGTTGCCGATCGCGACCGCCTCGACCTTGCGGCGCGATCCGTAGTAGAGATTCACCAGGGTGCGCGAGACGACGATCGCCGAGAAGATCGACGTGAGGATGCCCAGGCAGTGCACGACGGCGAAGCCGCGCACCGGGCCCGAGCCGAATATGAGCAGGGCAAGCCCCGCGATCAGCGTCGTCACGTTCGAGTCGATGATCGTCCCGAACGCGCGGTCGTAGCCGGTCGCGATCGCGGCCTGCGGCGACTGGCCAGCGCGCAGCTCCTCGCGGATCCGCTCGTTGATCAGGACGTTGGCGTCGATCGCCATGCCGAGCGTCAGCGCGATCGCGGCGATACCGGGCAGCGTCAGCGTGGCCTGCAGCATCGAGAGCAGCGCGATCAGGAACAGCAGGTTCGCGGAGAGCGCGATTGCAGAGAAGACGCCGAAGACCTGGTAGTACAGGACGATGAACACGATGATGGCGATGAAGCCCCACAACGTGGACTGGAAACCTTTCTCGATGTTCTCGGCCCCGAGGCTCGGGCCGACCGTGCGCTCCTCCACGATCTCCATGGGCGCGGCGAGTGCGCCGGCGCGCAGGAGCAACGCCACCTCGTTCGCTTCCTGAGTGCTCATCCGGCCGCTGATCTGCACCCGTCCGCCGCCGATCTCGCCGCGGATGACTGGCGCCGTCACGACCTCCCCCTTGCCGCGCTCGATGAGCAGGATCGCCATCCGCTTGCCCACGTTGTCGCGCGTGACGTCGCGGAAGATTCGCGCGCCGGTCGAGTCCAGCGTGAGATGAACCGCCGGCTCGTTGGTCTGGGGGTCGAAGCCGGGCTGCGCATCGGTGAGCCGCTCGCCGGTGAGCACGACCTGCTTCTTGACGAGCAGCGGGGCGCCGTTGCGCTCGATGTAGAACTCGTCGCCGAACGGGACCTGTCCCGACTGCGCGGCGGTGAGCGCGGTGGGGTTCATATTGTCCTCGTCGACCATCCGGATTTCCAGCGTCGCAGTTCGCCCGAGGATCTTCTTGGCCTGCGCCGTATCCTGGACGCCGGGCAGCTGGACCACGATGCGATCGGCGCCCTGCTGCTGGATCACGGGCTCGGCCACACCGAGCTCGTTCACCCGGTTGTTGAGCGTGCTGATGTTCTGCTTGATCGCCGCATCCTGGATGCGCTTCTCGGCCTCGGGCCGGATGGTGATGGCGAGCCGCGGTTCGGCCGCGTCGCCCGTCTCCGCGACGGCGAGATCGGGCAGATTGTCGAGAATGAGGCGGCGCGCCTGGGCGCGGGCCTCCGCATCGCGAAAGCGCAGGACGATGGTCTGGCCTTCCCGCGATATCCCGGTGTGGCGGATGCGCTTGTCGCGCAGCTGGGTCCGGATGTCGCCGGTATAGGAATCGAGACGCTTCGTGAGCGCGCCGCGCATGTCGACCTGGAAGAGGAAGTGCACGCCACCGCGCAGGTCCAGTCCGAGATACATCGGCAGCGCATGAATGGCGGTGAGCCAGGCCGGCGAGCGCGACACGAGATTGAGCGCGACTGTGTAGGACGGATCGTCCTTGGCCGGATTGAGCTCCGCGTCGACGACGTCGCGCGCCCTGAGCTGCGCGTCGGTGTCGCTAAACCTTATCCGGATCGTATTGGAGTCGAACTGGGAGCCCGTGTACTCGAGGTTCGCGCGGCGCAGCGCCGCTTCGGCGCGTCCGAGCGTGTCGGCGTCGAGCCGGACTGTCGCCTTGGCGCTCGAGATCTGCACGGCGGGCGCTTCGCCGAAAAAGTTCGGCATCGTGTACAGGATGCCGAGCACGAGTGCGACGGCCACGGTGGCATAGACCCAGACGGGATAACGGTTCATTACTGGGTGAGGTGTGGCGCGTGAGGGGTCGGAGGCGAGGAGCGGAAAGTCCGGAAGCGAGTCGAGTCTCGTCGACCCAGGGTCCTCACTCGTTGATCAGATCGCGTTGCTCAAAGTGACTTGAGGGTGCCCTTCGGCAGCACCGTCTGCACGGCCGACCGCTGCACCACGACCTCGGTGTTCTCGGCAATCTCCAGCGTGACGTATGCGTCCGAGACCTTCGTGATGCGGCCGATCATTCCGCCGCCCGCGACGATTTCGTCGCCCTTTTGAAGGCCCTCCACGAGCGCCTTGTGCTCCTTGGCGCGCTTCATCTGCGGGCGCACCATCACGAACCAGAGCACGACGAACATGAGGATCATCATGATCGTCAGCGACATCGGGTCGCCGCCTCCGCCGGAAGCCGGGGCCTGCGCGTAAGCGTTGCTGATGAACAAGGTCGTCTCCGTTGCCTGTGAAAGAAACCATGGGATTATACCCTGCGGGCGGCCGTGCGGGATTGCGCGAGGGGTAAGAGGGGTTCTAGTCGGATTGCTCTGCGATCAACCGGCGCGATGCGCGAAACTCGGCTGCGAAGGCGGCGTAGCGGCCCGCGCCGATCGCCGTCCTCGCTTGCGCCATCAGTTCGAAGTAGAAGTGCAGGTTGTGGATGGTCGCGAGCCGTGCCCCGAGGATCTCGTTCACGCGCTGCAGGTGGTGCAGATAGGCCCGGCTGAAGTGCCGGCAGGCATAGCAGCCGCACTCCTCGTCGAGCGGCCGGGTGTCGGTGCGATGCCGTGCATTGCGGATCTTGATGTCGCCACGGCGCGTGAATAGCCATCCGTTGCGCGCGTTGCGCGTGGGCAGGACGCAGTCGAACATGTCGATGCCCGCCGCGATGCCGTCCAGCAGATCCTCGGGCGTGCCGACGCCCATGAGATAGCGGGGCCGGTTCTCGGGCAGGCGCGGCCCGGTGTGCTGCAGGATCCGCAGCATGTCTGCCTTGGGCTCGCCCACCGAAAGTCCACCGATCGCATAGCCGTCGAAGCCGATTGCGGACAGGCCGGCCAGGGATTCGTCCCGCAAAGACTCGTGCATACCGCCCTGAACGATGCCGAAAAGCGCGTTCGGATTGCCTTCGTGCGAGCGCCGCGAGCGCTCGGCCCAGCGCAGCGACAATCGCATCGAATCGGCGGCCGCGCGCTCGTCCACGGGATACGGAGTGCACTCGTCGAGGACCATGACCACATCGGAATCGAGCGCGCGCTGGATGCGCATCGACTCCTCCGGCGTGAGGAACATCCGGTCGCCGTTCACCGGGGACGCGAAATGCACCCCTTCCTCCGTGATCCGCCGCAGCTTGCCGAGGCTGAAGACCTGGTAGCCGCCAGAGTCGGTGAGGATCGGCCGCCGCCAGCCCATGAAGCCGTGCAGCCCGCCGTGCGCGGCGATGACGTCGACCCCGGGACGCAGCCAGAGATGAAAGGTGTTGCCGAGCACGAGGGAGGCGCCGAGCTCGGCGAGCTCGGCGGGGCTCATCGCCTTGACGGCTCCGTAGGTGCCGACCGGCATGAAGACCGGCGTCTCCGCCGCGCCGTGCGCGAGCTCGAGAGTGCCGCGTCGCGCGTTGCCGTTGCGATGAGTCAGCGTGAACTTCACGCGGGGATTGTAGCAATGCGCGTCACGAAGGCCCGTCGTTCCGGTCGATCAGCATCGCATCACCGTAGCTGAAGAAGCGATACCGCTCCCCGATCGCATGGCGATAGGCGCGCCAGATCGGCGCCATCCCGGTGAACGCGGAAACGAGCATGAGGAGAGTCGATCGGGGAAGATGGAAGTTGGTGATCAATCGATCGACGATCCGGAACCGGAAACCCGGCGTGATGAAAAGATCGGTCTCGGCGGCGCCCGCTACGAGCGCGCCGTGCCGCGCGGCGCTTTCCAGCGCTCTCAGGCTGGTAGTGCCCACGGCGACGATGCTGTGCCCGCTCGCCCGCGCCGCCGCCACCGCGTCGATTGTCGCTTGCGGGATTTCGTACCACTCGCTGTGCATGCGGTGCT
>JBAVOG010000654.1:0-3572 GCA_049691875.1 Burkholderiales bacterium
CGGCACTCGATGACCGATTGCATCTCGGCCAAAGCGGTTGGGGACTCCGATCGCTGGGGCACGCTCGTCGACATGACCGGGCTCACCACGCTGCGGGACGGGACAGGCGGCGAAGGAAAAGACTCGCTGAAAGTCATCCCGCGCCCGGACGGGAAGGAAGGCAGGGTGACCGTCCCGGCGGGACGGACGTTCATCAGTGTCGCGCGTGAATTGCAGGAAAAGGACTGGGTGTTTCGTGTCAACACCGAGCTTGGCACGCTCACGATGGGCGCCGCAGCGTGCGGGGCGACGAAGGACTCGTCCTTCACTGGGGAGTTCGGTCAAGTGTGCGCCGACGTGGTCGGGATGCGGATCGTCAAACCGGATGGAGTCCCACAGGATCTCGCCGAGGGCAAAAGCACGGAAGAAGACCGTAGGCTTGCCGCACTGCGCTGCAGCTACGGATTGTTCGGGATCGTCACAGAAGTCACTTTCCGTGTTTATCGGCTCGAGTACATCTCTCTCGAGCACGACAAGGTCAAGCCAGCGGGGGAGAAGTTCACTGCGACGGAGATAAAGAACCACCTCGACAAGTGGCTCCCAAACGGGGCGCGCGAAAACCCTGCCGTATTTCTGTACCTGTTCCCGTACCGCGACCGGATCGTGGCCGAATTGCGCCACAAGCCCGCAACCGCTGGAGAGCCGGAGGAAAAGTCGGTTCGCCTCCAGACGAGGAATGTCTTCTGGAAAGAGGGTGCAATGGCCTGGACCAAGATCACCAACCACAGCCGATCACTTGCACTGAAACACGGGCTCCAGGACTTTTTCGACAAGACGTTGGGAACGTACCTGCAGAACGTTCTCTATCTCAAGAAAGTGAACCCGGTCGCCCAGATCGTCGACTTCGAGAAGGACGACGCGGGGCACAGGTTCACGTTCAGCATGTGGGCGTTTCCGGAAGCCGATTTCCCGGAGATTCTTCCGCAGTACTTCGACCTCTGCGGGGAGCACGAGGCGACCTACCGCAGCTGCCTGCCGCACGTGAGCTATCACATCGCGCAGGACGAAAGCTCGCTGCTATCCTATTCTCGCAAGGGCCCGGTCTGGACGCTCGATCCCATCTGTCCCGTGAACGAGGTGGGCTGGCAGCCCTTCCTCGCGAAGTTCAACGAGTTCTGCAGCGAGAAGGGCGGCGTCCCGCTGCTCAACCAGACGCCGTATCTGGAACGGAAGCACGTCGTGCGGGCGTTCGGCGCCGATCTTCTCGCAGAGTTCGATGCAATGCGCCGGCAGTTCGATCCGACGAACCGGATGCTCAACGACTACTTCGCGAAGCTCCTCACGCCCTAGCACTACCTTCGTCCCGCAAACTGTAAAACGTCCGACCTAGTTCCTCACGGTGGGCCGGCGGCGCGGGCAAATTCTCCAGTTCACCCGGACCGGCTAACGCGTCCGCTCAATTACCGGCGCGGTCGTCCGCGCGAAGAATGTCCTCAGCCAAGCAGCACGCCCGCTGCGCGGCGCCGAGCATCGGGAGGACATCATGGGACACTTCGTATCGGAGTCGCAGCGGCCGGATGTTCACGCGGACGAGCACGCTGCGCCGCGGCTGCGGCAACGCCTCATCCCCGCCATACCGCGCGTCATCCGTGTCGCCATCGCCGCGGCGGTGGCGCTCTATTTCCTCAATGCGGCGCTTGCGTCCGACGATCCGCTTGCGATGTTCGTCGGTCTATTCCCGATCGCCTGGATCGCGGTCGAGTTTGCGTGGGTGGCGCTGCGTCCCCGCGCCGACCGCTGACCCTGGCGACGCGGCCGTGCAGAACCTCGCTTTGCTGCTCCTCTGCTTCGCACTTGGGGTCCTGCTGCGCAAGAGCGGCCGGCTACCCGAGGCGACGCCCGCCGCGCTGAACGGCTTCATCATCCACGTCGCTCTGCCGGCGCTCACGCTGCATCACCTGCGCAAGCTGCCGCTCGACGCCGGCCTCGCGTTCCCGGTCGCGATGGCGTGGATCCTGTTCGCTTTCGGGGTCGCATTCTTCTTCGCGGCGCGCCGAATGCTCGGCTGGTCGCGCGCGACGACCGGCGCGTTGATTCTCACGGGCGCGCTCGGCAACACCTCCTTTGTCGGGTTGCCGATGATCGAGTGCTTCTTCGGTCGCACGCATCTCGGGGTGGGAATACTCATCGACCAGCTCGGCACCTACGTGGTGCTCTCGACGGTCGGCCTGCTGATCGCCGCCGTACTTTCCGCCGGGACGATTTCCGCCCGGAGCGTCGTTCGACGGATCGGCACGTTTCCGCCGTTCATCGCGGTGCTGGTCGCGCTCGCATCTGCGCCCGTGGTACTGCCCGACTGGCTGGAGGGATCATTCACCCGGCTCGGCGACACGCTCGCTCCGCTGGCGCTCTTCTCGGTCGGTTTCCAGCTGCGCCTGGGCGCGCTGCGCGACCGCTGGCGACCATTGTCGATCGGACTCGCCTACAAGCTCGTGGCGGGCCCGATTGCCGTGCTCCTCGTGCTGGCGTCGCTCACTGATCTCGACGATCCGGTGATTCGCATCACCATCTTCGAGGCCGCCATGGCCCCGATGATCGGCGGTGCCGTCGTCGCCATCGAGAACAAGCTCGACCCCGAGCTCGTCACGCTGATGGTCGGTATCGGCATTCCGCTGTCGTTCGTCACGCTCTCAGTGTGGTCGCTCGCGCTCGGCGCGCTCTGAGTCGCGGCCAGCTGATCGACGCGCGCTTACTAATGCCTTGCGGTTAGTACGCCTGCTCAATTTTCTTGATGCGCTCGAATTCACATACTTCGATGCACGGATCGAAAAGAGATCGCTCCGTCGTGCAGCGCCGGCACGATCTCCCGGCGCACCGCAAGGAGCAACACATGGATACCAACACAACGCTTCAAGCGCGCTTGCTCGACCGCCGTCCGAATCTGACGTGGCGAGAGCTGCGAGTTCGCGCGATCGGTCAGTCCGCGGCAATCGTAGCGATCGCTACGCTCGTGCTTGCCGCCGCGGCGCTCGCCGGATGCGACGACGTCGCTTCGGCCGGCGCACGCACGTACCCGGCGATCGAATTCGACGCGGATTCGCACGCAGTTGCGGGCGTCGGGGAAGGCGAGGTGCGGACGGGATTCGACTGGCGGAAGGCGGACAGCGTCACCTACCGCGAAGAAGACTGGCCGAGCGATTTGGACCGGCCGGTCGAGTACTGACCCCTATATACGACGAAAGGATGACGAAGATGAAAACCACCGAGTACCTGTTCGTGACCTTGGCCTCGGTCGTGGCCTGCGCAGCGATCCTCACGGTGCGGCCGGCGACGGCGGAGGAAACGCAAACCGGATCTCCGGCAGCCGAGCGCGAATCCGTCGCCGAGGTGACGGCGCCGCCGGAAGTCGCGTTGCCAACTTCAACGGCGAGCGATGCGTCTCAGCACGACGACGTGCGCGACGACGCGGAGGCCGATACGCGGCGTTGGCCCGATGAGGACGACGAACCCGAGGATCGCTAGTTCGGAGCATGGATCGTGAACGAGATGATTTCGATCGGACTGGTGTTCGCCGCACTCGGCAGTCTGGCGGG
>JBAVOG010000655.1:0-3025 GCA_049691875.1 Burkholderiales bacterium
CATGATCGCGGACAAAAAGCCAGTCGCGCACATTCATGCCGTCCCCATAGACGGGGATCGGCTTCCGACTCAGGACGCTCTGGATGACCACTGGGATGAGCTTCTCTGGGAATTGATATGGACCGTAGTTGTTCGAGCAGTTGGTGATGAGCGTCGGCAGCCCATAGGTGTGGTGGTAGGCGCGCACCAGGTGATCCGAGCCCGCCTTCGATGCGGAGTAGGGGCTGTTCGGCGCGTAGGCCGTCGTCTCGGAGAACGCCGGATCCTGCGGCCCGAGCGACCCGTAGACCTCGTCGGTCGAGACATGCAGGAACCGGAATGCCTCTTTATTCGGCGCGCCGAGCGCGGACCAGAAGGCGCGCGCCTCCTCGAGCAGGCTGAACGTGCCGACGACGTTGGTCGTGATGAAATCATCCGGCCCGAGTATCGAGCGATCCACGTGGCTTTCCGCCGCGAAATGCACGATCGCGCGGGGCCGGTGGCGTGTGATCAGGTCGCGCACCAGCGTCCGGTCGCCGATGGCGCCGCGGACGAACGTGTGGCACGCATCGCCCGCGAGCGACGCGAGATTGGCGAGGTTGCCCGCGTAGGTCAGGTTGTCGAGGTTCACCACCGGCTCGCCGGTCGCGGCGACCCAGTCGAGCACGTAGTTGGACCCGATGAATCCGGCCCCGCCGGTGACGAGGACGGTCATGCAGCGCTCGCCTCGACGAACGGGTTCACGATGCGGACGCCTTCGATTGTCTGGCCGTGCTGCAGATCCTCGGTGAGCAGCTCGGTCGCGCCCGCGAACTTGGCAGCTGCAATCAGCAAAGCATCCCAGAATGATACTTGGTGCGCGCGCGTGACGCGGATGGCCTGGAGGATCAGATCCGGGTCGATGACGACGGTTGGCAGTTGCGCGAACTGCCCGACGATTTCCTCGGCGCGTTCGCTGGAAAGCGGTATGGCGAGCTTGCGCGTGGTGACCACGAAGAACTCTTGCAGCACCTGTGTGCTCAGGACTGCGTCGCCCTTCAAGGCGAGCACGTTGAACAGATCCAGTGCGCGGTTTTGCTTCTCCGGCGCTGACGAATCGAACGCATAGACGAGTACGTTCGTGTCGAAGAACACTCTCACAGTTTTCGATCGTAGAGTTCGTCACGCGTCCAGCGCCGGTCGCCTCGCGCGGCCTTCGAGGATCGTGCGAGCTCGAGAATTCGCTGTACGGCGGCAATCCGCGCAGCGTCATCGCCCGCGAATTGTTGCAGGTAGTCCCTGAGTACGGCATTGACCGACGTGCCTTGGGCAACCGCTTTCAGCCGCGCCCGCTTGAGTAGATCGTCATCCACGGTGATTGTGAGATTTGCCATGACTTGCTCCGTGTAACACGGAATCAGTGTAGCACGGGTTTGTGTGACACATCGCGCAAAAGTTGGTGCAAGAACACGGATGTAGGGCAATTCTCCGGGTCGGTTGCAATGCCACTTATAATCGGCCCGCCTGTAGAGGGCCATGTGCCGCTCGTCCCGTCCTCCCGCTGGCACACCGGTATTCCCATGACAAGAATTCTGCTGGTGCGGCTGTCTTCCCTCGGCGACGTCGTGCACACCTTTCCGGCGGTGACCGATATTGCGCGGCACGTGCTCGACGTCGAGCTCCACTGGGCCGTGGACGAGCTTTTTGCCGAGCTTCCCGCTCTGCACCCGGCTGTCTCGCGAGTGATTCCGGTGGCGCTGCGCCGCGGCCGCCGCAACCCCTTCAGCCCGGCCACCTGGCGCGCCCTCGCTGAATTGCGCGCGACCCTCGCCACCCCCTATGACGCCATCCTGGACCTCCAGGGACTCCTCAAGAGTGCCGTGGTGGCCCGCCTCGTCCGGGGTCCACGCCACGGACATGCGAGTGCGACGGCGCGCGAGCGGCTCGCCACCTGGCTCTACGATCACCGGCACAGCGCTCCGCGTGGCGACCACGCCGTCGCCCAGACCCGGCGTCTTGCTGCGGCGGCGCTGGGGTACGAGGTCGACGGTGCGATCGACTATGGGATGCGTGTGCCTGCGCGACCATCATTCGCGCCCACCGGGCGCTACGCCGTGCTGCTCCACTCGACCTCCCGAGCGTCGAAGCTCTGGGCCGCGGACGACTGGATCGCGCTCGGGCAGCGATTCGAGAGCGCCGACCTGCGCTGCGTGCTGCCCTGGGGCAACGAATCCGAGCGGATACGCGCGGAGCAGCTGGTCCGCGAGATCGACCAGGCCATTGTCGCGCCGCGGATGAGTCTGACGGAAGCCGCCGGCCTGCTCGGCCGCGCGCAGGTCGTCGTGGGGCTCGACACCGGGCTCACCCATCTCGCGGCGGCCATGCGAACCCCCGTCGTGGGCATCTACTGCGACACCTCGCCGGCCGACTTGCGCCCGATCGGTCCGGGACCAACGGCGTCGTGCGGCGATCGGGGCAGGCCCCCGAGCCTGGCCGAGGTCGCAGCGGCGGTCGATGTCGTCGCCCCGGGACTGCTCTGATGCTGCGGGTCGCTTACAACGCGCTGCTGCATCTCGCCCTGCCGCTGCTTCCGCTGCGATTGTGGTGGCGTGGGCGCAAGGAGCCCGGCTACCGCACGCATGTGGGCGAGCGCTTCGGTGCGTACGCCCGGCGTCCCGATCGACCGGTCATCTGGATCCACGCGGTATCGGTCGGTGAGACGCGTGCCGCGCAACCTCTCGTCGAGGCACTCGCGAGCCGCTTTCCCGACCACACGCTATTGCTCACGACCATGACCGCAACGGGCCGCGCGACCGCCGAATCGCTCTATGGCGCCCGGGCGACGGTCGCGTTCCTGCCGTACGACTATGCGTGGGCCGTGCGCCGCTTCCTCGCGCATTTCGAGCCGCGTCTCGGCGTCATAATGGAAACGGAGATCTGGCCGAATCTGGTGCGCGGCGCACGCCAAGCGAAAGTGCCGGTCGTGCTCGCCAATGCGCGACTCTCGCCCAAGTCGGCGCGCGGCTATGCGCGTGTCGCCGCGCTGACGCGCGCAGCGCTCGCGGAC
>JBAVOG010000656.1:0-2380 GCA_049691875.1 Burkholderiales bacterium
CTTCTGCACGCCGTAGGGCAGCGTTCCGGTCGTCTGGTCGGCGTACTCGCCCAGGTCGGCATCCGCGAGCGCCGCACGCGCCTCGGCTCGCCAGCGATTGCCCGGCAGCAGATTGACCGGCTGCAACATGCCGAGTGCAGAGCCGTTACGGGCGTTCTGCGCGATCATCACGTTCTCGATCGCGGTGAGGTGAGGCATCAGGCGGATGTTCTGGAACGTCCGGGCGAGCCCGAACCGGATGCGTTTCCGCGAGGGCACGTCCGTGATGTCCGCACCGTCCAGCACGATGCGGCCCGAGTCCACAGGATAGACGCCCGTGATCAGGTTGAACGCGGTGGTCTTGCCGGCGCCGTTCGGTCCGATCAGCGCGACCCGGTCGCCCGCATGCACCGCGAACGTCAGGTCCTCGACGACCTTGAGGCCACCGAAGCTCTTGTTGAGCCCGGTGATGTCGAGGAGCGGCCGCGCGGACGCGTTCATGTCCCGCCTCCGGCCAGCGCGTGGCGCCGAGTGCTGAAAGACCTTCGCAGCAGCGCTCCGGTGAGCACGCCCTGGGGACGCCAAAGCATCAGCAGCAGGATCAACACCGCGAAGATGACGTAGCGCCACTCCGCGCTGCCGCGCAGCACCTCGGGAAGGAGAGTGAAGACCGCCGCGCCGAGCAATGGGCCGAGCACGGTCTGCGTGCCGCCGAGCAGCACGTAGAGTACGACATAGATCGAAAGCAGGATGTTGAAATTCTGCGCCTCGATGTAGCTGAAGTGGTGCGCCTGCAGTCCGCCGGCGAGGCCGGCCACCGCGGCGCCGATCGTGAACGCCGCGGTCTGCAGGCCGCGGGCCGAAAGGCCCATCTGCTCGGCTGCCGTTTCGTCGTCGCTCACGGCTGTGACGCTGATTCCGAACCGTGTGTTGAAGAGCAGCACGATTGTCAAGAAGACGATCGCCGCGGTGGTGGCTATCGCGGGAAACCCGAGATAGTTCGAAACGGGATAGCCAGAGGCGCCACCCACCACGTCCAGATTGAGGATCGTCGCCTGCACGACCTGGGCGAACGCGAAAGTCGCGAGGGCGAGATAGATGCCGCGCGTGCGCAGGATCGGGAATGCGACGATGAGGCCCACCACGCCTGTGAGTGCCATTGCCGCGAGCGAGGCGAGGATCGGGGCGACGCCGTGCTGATTGCTCAGGTACGCAGAGATGTACGCGCCGACCGCCATGAAACCGGCAATGCCGAGATTGAGCTGTCCGGCGACGATCGGCAGAAACGCCGCGTAGGCGAGAATGATGTTGATGGCGAGCAGGACCAGCACGCCCTCGAGATAGCCGCTCATCACACGCGCCCCGCAGCCGGCGTGCCGCCGCCGAGCAGGCCGGTCGGGCGGAAGAAGAGGATCACCAGCAGCAGACCGTACACCCAGATGTCCACGGTGCGCGCACCGAACCACTGTATGGCAGCAGTCTCCACGATGCCGATCGCGAGACCGCCCAGGATCGCGCCCCAGATGTTTCCCATACCGCCGATCACCATCGCGGAGATGGCCTTGAGCGCCACCTCCTCACCCATGAACGGATGGACCTGCTGATAGGTGATGGCGAAAGTGAAACCGGCCAGCGCCGTGAACACGCCGCCGATGAGGAACACCACCGGAACGATCCGCCCGACCGGGATGCCCAGCATCGCGGCCGTCTCGGCGTTCTCGGCTATGGTGCGTAAGCCCCGGCCGACGCGCGTGCGCTTGAGCACGAGATCGAGCGCCCAGATCGCGCCGACCGCCCCGATGAGGCCCACGATCTGCGGCACGCTGACCACCGCGGAGCCGACCGTCACGCTCACGCTCCGGAACGGCAGCTCGACACGCTGCAGGTCAGAGCCCCAGGCGATGAGCACGCTGTTCTCGAACAGAATCAGGAACGCCATCGAGCTCACCAGCGGAATCATGTGATTGCCGCCCTGCATCCGCCGGTAGGTGAAGCGCTCGACGAGGAGCGAGGTGAGGGCTCCCACTGCTACCGCGAGCAGCAGCACGACCGCCAGCGGCATGCCCGCGCGCAGGCCCGCCCACACGCACATTCCCGCGAGCATGAAGATTCCCGGGATGCTGAAGTTGAGGAAGTTGAGGATCCCCATCGTCAGCGTGAAGGCGAGCGCGACCATTGCGTACACCGCACCGAGCGACAGGCCGTTCACGATTTGCTGGGCGAGCATTCGTTTCCCGGGAAAAGGCGTGCGGAAGCGGCCTGGACGGCCCGGTCACCGCTGCTCCATACGCGGCCCGGACCGGCAGATTATAAAAGTTGTGTGAAATTTTACAACGATTGCAGCGCACTGCCGCGCGAGGGCGTCGGTTCATTCCCCTCCTTTTCAAGGAGGGGTGTGGGG
>JBAVOG010000657.1:0-3325 GCA_049691875.1 Burkholderiales bacterium
TGAAGAACAGCGCGCCATACATGAGATAGCTGAAATCGAACGCCCAGCTCGTCGGGTTGTTGAGCACGTAGCGCACGAACACCTCGTACGACGTGCCGAATGTCAGGATGATGATGCACCAGGCGAATGCGTGTCCGACCGTCTTACTGAGTACGTCCACGCCGCGGATGAATCGACTGATCATGGGAGGGTCATCCAGCAACTAAATGGGGCGGCACCCGAGGGTGTCGCCCCAATCACTCACGATTGTCCTGAGCGTCAGGCCTTGGGCAGCTTGGTCTTGAAGACGTGCTCGTACCCCATCGGGAACGGCGCGTCGTTGAAGGACCAGTAGAAGACGACGTCCTTCGCCCAGGCTTTCTGCGAATCGACCACCTTCTTGAAGAAGGGATCCTCGCCGGACAGCTTGTTGGTGAGGACATCCCACGCCTCGAGCTGCGCCTGGAAGACGGAGGTCGGCGTGCGGATCACGTTCACCTTGTCCTTGTCGATCAGCTTGCGCAGGTCCTTCGGGTAGTTCGCCATCGCGGTCCAGTAGTTCGACTGCGACGCCGCCTCGACCCCGTACTGCCAGATCGCCTGCAGGTCCTTGGGCATCGCGTCCCACTTCTTCTTGTTTAGGACGATCTCGAAGAACTCCATCGCCTGGTGGTACGAGCCCATCTCGTAGTTCTTGATCACGTCCTGGGCACCGAAGCGGCTGTCCGAGGTCGGGTTGTTGAACTCGAACGCGTCGATCACGCCGCGCTCCAGCGCCGGCACGATCTCGCCGCCCGGGAGCTGCGTGACCTTGGAACCCATCTGCTGGAAGAGATCCGCCGCGAGGCCCACCGTCCGGTACTTGAGTCCCTTCAACTGGCTGGCGTCCGTGATCGGCTGCTTGAACCAGCCGAGCGGCTGGGTCGGCATCGGCATCGCAAAGAAGCCGACGTAGTTCAGGCCGAGTTTCTGAAGTAGCTCGTTGTAGAGCGCCAATCCGCCGCCACGATAGATCCAGGAGAGCGTCTGGAAAGCGTCCATGCCGTTGATCGGGCCCGAGCCGAACAGCGAGGCAACTTTCGACTTGCCGTACCAGTACACCGGTACGGTATGGCCCGCGTCGAGCACGCCCTTGGACACCGCGTCGGTCACCTCGAAGGGCTTCACGACCGCACCGCCGACGAGATAGTCGACGCGCAGCCGCCCGCCAGCCATCGCGTTGACGCGCGTGACGAACTCCTGGGCCATCTCGTTGAAGATGTCGGTCGCGCTCCAGGCGCCCTGCATCTTGATGACGATCGGCGCCTGCGACTTCGCGATCATCGGGAATCCCAGGGACGCCGCGCCCGCGGTGGCCGCGGCCGCGCCGGTCAAGAACTTCCGGCGCGCCGATTTCGGCTTGTTGATCTGCTCAGTACTCATGCCATCCTCCTTATTGGGAACAGTGTTACCGGGATAAGTGCCGACTGTGGCGTTGAGCCACCACGTCTACATTCCGGATTGCGGAATGACTTTTTTTGAATGTTGGCGGGAAGATGCTATCCCCCGCACGACTGAAAAGCAAGGTTCGCGCGTCGCGGTCCCACGCCCCGACGCAGTCGCGGTGTCTGGCAACACGTGGGGCCCGGCGGCGGGATCGCACAGTAATGCGGCACTGCGCCACGCCGGCCGCTGCGGTAGTCCTGAAATCGCACTAGCGCCGAGTCTGGAGGTGCTTCTAAAAGTAGTACAAAATCAGAAATGCGGCGAGCAGTACCGCAACCCAGACGACCATGCCGCTCGTCGTCCTGACGCTTCCGAGCGCGCCGTCCGTACCGAACGCCGACGCGAGGGCAGCGCGCAGCCGCGCAGCGCCTTCGTTCCGTGCACCGGCCAGCGCCCCGTTCAGCGCGTCGATCGCGAACGTCGCCGCGGCGACGAGCGCCGGAGCAAGCCGGCGGTAAAGCCAGTCCACGTCCAGCGTGATCGTACGCGTCCTGCGCAGCAGGCCGAGCATCGCGAAGAACGCGAGCCCCGAAAAGAGCAGCAGCTGAAGCATCTGCACGACGTGCGCGCCGGTATAGGGCACGTACGCCACCGCGAACGGGAGAATTGCATAGAGCGGCTGAAAGAAGACGCCGATTCCGATGCACAGCGCCGAGAACAGCACCATCGCAAGCTTCATGCTCAGCGGCGGGTCGGCCGGGCGCAGCCCCGAATCCTTCTGGAAGAACACGAACCACGGGAACTTGATTCCGGCGTGCAGGAAGACGCCTGCCGACGCGACGGCGAGCAGCAGCCAGATGATAAGGAGATGCGAGTCGGCCGCCGCCTGCGAAATCATGGACTTGCTGACGAAGCCGGAGGTCATGGGAAACGCCGAGATCGACAGCGCCCCGATCGTTCCACAGATCGTCGTGAGGGGCATCGACCGGAACAGCCCGCCGAGATTGGAGCAGAGACGCTCGTTCGTCCGGTAGAGGACCGCGCCCGCGGACATCAGCAGGAGCGCCTTGTAGATGATGTGCGTGAACGCGTGGGCCGCGGCGCCGTTCAGCGCCATCTCGGTGCCGATGCCGATCCCGGTGACCATGAATCCGACCTGGTTCACGATGCTGTACGCGAGGATGCGGCGCATGTCGTTCTCGAGCAGCGCGTACACGATGCCGTAGAACACCATGAAGAGCCCCACGTATACCAGCAGCTCGGTACCCGGAAATCCGCGCATCAACACGTACACTGCGGTCTTCGTGGTGAACGCGGACAGGAAGACGGTTCCGCTCCACGACGCTTCCGGATAGGCGTCCGGCAGCCACGCCGAGAGCGGCGGCGCGCCCGCATTGAGTAGGAACCCCGCGAGGATGAGCCAGTGCACCGGCGAATCGAGCGCCATGCGCGAAAACGCCGTCGATCCGGTGTCCGCAACGTGCCCGGCGATTCCCGCCATGAGCACGACGCCGCCCAGAAGGTGGATCATCAGGTAACGGAAGCTCGCCGCGCGCGCCCCGGCGGTCCCCGCGCTCCAGATCACGAGCGTCGAGCCGATCGCCATCAGCTCCCAGAACACGAATACCGTGATCAGGTCGCCCGCCAGAGTCACGCCTACGGCGGACCCCGCATAAACCAGTGCCGCAGCGAGCTCGAGCCGGCTCGCCTGGCCGAGAGCAAACAGCGCTCCACCGAAAGCCATGATGATGAAAATCGTTGCGAACAGGCGCGATAGCCGGTCGATCGCCAGCGGCACGATCGGATAGCCCAGGAACTCCCCTTGCCAGGCCGCCCCTTCCGGCAGCGCCCAGAGCAGCCAGAGTGCCGCAACCGGCACCACGAGCACCACCGCGGAGCGCGCTGCGCCGCGCAGCACGCC
>JBAVOG010000658.1:0-2767 GCA_049691875.1 Burkholderiales bacterium
GTGCTGTTCGGTCGCGGCTATGCCACGACGATTTTCGTGGGATTTCTCGCCGCAGTGATTCCCGTCGTCCTGAAAACCCGCGAAGCCTTCATCGGCGTCCCGCGCGTGCTCATCGACGTCGGGCGCAGCTTTCGTCTTTCGGATGCGGCGCTCCTGCGACGCATCGCTTTCCCGGCGGCGGTGCCGGGCATCTTCACCGGTTTGCGGCTGGCGCTCATTTACGCGATGGTGAACATCATCGGCATGGAGTTCCTGATCGATTTCGGCGGGCTGGGCCGGATCGTGTCCGAGATGTACTTCCGCTACGAGATTCCCGGCATGTACGCGGCGATCCTGCTGATCGTCGCGGTGAGCTGGATGTTCCTCGCCGCCCTCGCGCGGCTCGAGACATGGCTGAGACCGCGTTGACGCAATCCCCGCCGCCAGGCGCCACGGCGCAATCGAACCGTGCGCGTATCCTCGCGACGCGCATCGCGACCGTCGCGGTCATCGCGCTGGTCTGGGAGACCGTCGCCCGGTCGGGACTGCTGTACCAGGACGTGGTGCCATCGCTCGGAAAAATCGCGCTGGCGTTCCTGACGCTGCTCGGCACGCCGGCGACCTATCGCCACCTCGGCGTGACCGCCTGGGAGGTGCTCGCCGGCTTCGCGCTGGGCTTTCTGGCGGGCGTTGCCTTCGGCGTGCCGATGGGTGCGCGGCGGCTCTTCGGCGACGCCGTCGGCCCGTACGTGGACGGCCTCGCGACGGCGCCGAAGATCATCTTCCTCCCGATCGCAATGCTCGCATTCGGCATCGGCATCGCGTCGAAGATCGCACTGGCCGCGCTGTCGGCCTTCTTCCCGGTCGCGATCGTCACCGCAGCGGGCGTGCGGCAGATCGATCCGGTGCTGGTGCGGGTCGGACGCAGCTTCCGGCTCACGAACTGGCAGATGGCGACCCGGATCTACCTCCCCGCGATGCGTCCGGCAATTGTCACGAGCATGCGGCTCGGGTTCGGGCTGTCAGTGGTCGGCACGCTGCTCGGCGAGATCAAACTCTCCAACGCCGGCCTCGGCTTCCTGGCGAACGAGCACTACAGCAATTTCCGGATCCCCGAGCTGTATGCCGTGCTGCTGCTGGTCTTCGTGCTGGCCGTCGGGACGAACAGCGTGATGAGCCGGCTGAGCCGCCGCAGAGGCGGTACCGGAAATCCGAGCGCGTAGACAGCCATCGCGGTGGAGCGTAGTGTCCGCGCTTGGCAGTCGTGAGACGGAGAGGCGCGTATGTCTCAAACGAACGAAGCATGGCCGAACGGGATGCCCCACGTCGGTCAGGTTGCGCGCCGGTCGCGCGAAGTCACGGCACGCGACATCGAGCTCTTCACCGAAATGAGCGGCGATCGCAATCCGCTGCATTACGACGAGGCTGCGGCACGCGCCACACCCTTCGGCGGCATCGTCGTGCAGGGTGGCGTGACGAGCGCGATCCTGAATGCGGTGGTCGCGGAGGATCTGCCGGGACCGGGCACCGTCTTCATGCAGGTCAACTGGAGCTTCAAGGCCCCGGTGCGGCCTGGCGACGCGATCACCGGGGAAGTGAAAGTCGCCAAGATCCGCGCGGACAAACCGATCACCGAGCTCGAGACCCGCGTCCTGCGCGGCGACGGAACCGTTGTCCTGGACGGCACCGCGGTCTGTTACACGATGCCCGTCAGGAAGTAGGCCGACTACCGGCCGGCCGCTCCCGGTTTCGAATTTCCGGCGCTAGCCGGTCCGGTCGGGCTTGGCCTTGCGCCGCGCGCCCGACTTGCGGTGCATCTCGCCGTCCCAGCGCTTGGCGAAATCGGCCTCGATGCCGAACTGGTCGAGCATCCGCGCGACGATGTGATCGACCATGTCGTCGACCGTCTGCGGCTGGTTGTAGAACGCCGGCATCGGCGGCATGATCGTCACGCCCATCCGCGCGAGCTTCAACATGTTCTCGAGATGCACTTCCGAGAGCGGCGTCTCGCGCACGAGCAGCACGAGCCTGCGGCGCTCCTTCAGGATCACGTCGGCGGCGCGATGGACGAGATGGTCCCCGATGCCGTGCGCGATGGCCGCGAGCGTGCGTACCGAGCACGGCGCGATCACCATCCCATCGGTAAGAAACGATCCCGACGACAGCGCGGCCCCCATGTTGCCCTGCTCGTGGAAGACCGTCGCGAGATCTCGGACCTGCTGCAGCGTGTAGGACGTTTCGTGCTCAATCGTCTGCAGCCCCCACTTGCTCACGATCAGGTGGGATTCGACCGAAGCGTTGCGCAACGCTTCCAGCAGGCGGATGCCGAAGATCGCGCCCGTCGCACCGGTGATGCCGACGATCAGGCGTTGCATGGAAGCACTTCGCGTCCGCGGTTGGGAGGTTGAAGGTGTCGCGCGAGTGTCCGCGGGCACGGCGCCGCCGTGACGTTCAAGCGCTCACCGCGGCGCCATTCAGCGCGACTTCGGCGCGGCCGAGGAGCTTGCTTCGGAGCGCCGCGTGGAGATAGCAGGTGTTCTCGGCAATCTCGAGCAGGTTCTGCATCACCTCGTCCGGCTCGTCGGCGTTCAGAAAGACGTGCGTCTCGAATGGAGCCACACCTCCGCGCAACGAGTAGTCCTGGGCGCCACCCGTCACGCTGAATCGATTCTTCTGCACCACGCGAATACCGTGCACCTTGTGCTTGCGGTACTCGACGTACCGGCTCAGCTGGGTCATGTAGCAGAACGCCACGCCGGCCGCGGCGAGCGCGAGCGGCGTCGGTGCG
>JBAVOG010000659.1:0-3122 GCA_049691875.1 Burkholderiales bacterium
ACCTTGCCCTGGCCGGCAAAATCGAGCGCTTCCTGCAGATCGAGGCGGGTTCCGACGATCGAGCCGCGCACCGTGATCCCGTTCAGCACGGTGTCGAAGATGGGGAGCGCAAAGGAACCGGGCGGCAGGCCGACGAGCGAAACCGTTCCGCCCCGGCCCACCATGCCGAGCGCCTGCTCGAACGCCTTGGGCGAGACCGCGGATACGAGCACGCCCCGCGCTCCGCCCACTTCCTTCTTCACGAACGCGGCGGGGTCGGCCTTGCGCGCGTTGACGCCGAGCGACGCGCCCAGTCGTCTCGCGAGCTCGAGCTTGGCGTCGTCGACGTCCACGGCGATGACATTGAGGCCCATCGCTTTCGCGTACTGGACCGCCATGTGGCCGAGGCCGCCGATCCCCGAGACGACTACCCAGTCGCCGGGCCGGGTATCGGTGGCCTTGAGCCCCTTGTAGACCGTGACCCCGGCGCACAGGATCGGCGCGATGTCGACGAACGAGACGTTCTCGGGCAGATGTCCTATAAAGTTCGGATCCGCAAGGACGTATTCGGCGAAGCCGCCGTTCACCGAGTAGCCGGTGTTCTGCTGGCTCTCGCACAGCGTCTCCCATCCTCCCAGACAGTGCCTGCAGTGGCCGCAGGCCGTGTAGAGCCAGGGGACGCCGACGCGGTCGCCTTCTTTGACGTGCGAGACGCCGGGGCCGACGGCGGCGACATGACCGACGCCTTCATGCCCAGGGATGAACGGCGGCGTGGGCTTGACCGGCCAATCGCCCTCGGCCGCGTGCAAGTCCGTGTGACACACGCCGCTCGCCGCGACCTTTACCAAGACCTGGCCGGCGCCCGGGGTCGGCACGGGCACCTCCTCGATTACCAGCGGTTGCTTGAATGCGCGGACGACTGCGGCCTTCATGGTTCTCATGGATCTCTCCTTTTGTGGTGCGCACGAGTCTGCGTTGAAAGCGATTGCGCGCGTTGATGCGGGTTGACGGGCCATACTTCCGGAATCACGTCGATGCGGTTGCCCATGCTCAGTAGATCCCCGTCAGATAGAACACGCCGATCGCCACTCCGACGGCAGCGGTCTTGATCAGCGTGATCGCGAAGATGTCCCGGTAGGCGTCCTTGTGCGTGAGGCCAGTGACCGCGAGCAGCGTGATGACCGCGCCGTTGTGCGGCAGCGTGTCCATGCCGCCGCTTGCCATGGCGGCTATGCGGTGCAGAACCTCCAGCGGGATGCCGGCCGAATGCGCGGCGGCGATGAAGCTGTCGGCCATCGTGGCGAGAGCGATGCTCATGCCGCCGGACGCCGACCCGGTGATGCCGGCGAGCGCGCTCACACTGACCGCCTGGTTGACCAGCACTCCCGGGATCGACTTGAGTCCGTGGGCGATCAGGAGAAAGCCGGGCAGCGCCGCGATCACGGCGCCGAAGCCGTATTCGGACGCGGTATTGGTCGCGGCGAGCAGCGCGCCGGCGACCGCGGCCTTGCTTCCCTCGGCGAAGCGTTCCCTGAGCGTCCCGAAGGCGAACACCACCACCGTCAGGATGCCGAGCAGGAGCGCGCCTTCCACCGCCCAGATCGCCGCCACCGAGGACACCTGGGTGACCACCGGCTTCGCGAGGCCGGGCAGCGCGGCGGAATGCGTCGCACCGTAGAAGCGGGGAATGAGGACGGTGAACACCTTGTTCATCAGGCCGACGATGACGAGGGGAGCGACTGCGAGCCAGGGGTTCGGCAACTTCTCCTCGGGGAAGGGCTCGGGCTCGTTGACGAGATTCGTGCCGTAGCCTTCTCCCGCCGCTGCGGCCTTCCGGTGCCGCCACTTCAGGTACGCGAGGCCGCTGACCAGGATGAAGAGCGCGCCGATCAACCCCAGCCAAGGCGCCGCCCAGGTATCGGTCTTGAAGAACGCGGTAGGGATGATGTTCTGGATCTGCGGCGTACCGGGCAGCGCGTCCATCGTGAAGGTGAAGGCGCCGAGCGCGATGGTCGCTGGGATCAGCCGCTTCGGAATCCCGCCCTGCCGGAACATTTCCGCGGCGAAGGGGTAGACCGCAAACACCACGACGAAGAGCGACACGCCGCCGTAGGTGAGCAGCGCGCAGACCAGCACGATCGAGAGCATGGAGCGCTCGCGGCCGACGAGCTTGATCACCGCCTGCACGATCGAGCGCGCGAAGCCCGATTGCTCGATCACCTTGCCGAAGACTGCGCCGAGCAAAAACACCGGCAGGTAGGACTTGACGAAGCCCACCATCTTCTCCATGAACACGCCGCTGAACATCGGCAGCACGAGCGCGGGGTCGGTGAGCAGCACGGCGAGCATCGCGCAGATCGGCGCGAAGAGAATCACGCTGAAGCCCCGGTAGGCGACGAACATCAGGAGCGAGAGTGCAAGCAGAACGATGACGAAGCTCATGCGCACCGCTCAATAGCTGCTCGGGTAGGGGAAGAGGAGCGCCGCGCGTTCTTCATGCAGCCTGCGCAGCAGACGTTCCTGCCGATCGATGAGCGCGCCCGTGAGATCGCGCACCGAAAGCACGCCAAGCACTCCTGCGTCGCTCACCACCGGAAGATGGCGGATGTGCTCGCGGTGCATCAGCCTCATGCACTCCGGCAGCTTGGTTTGCGGCGCCACGGTGTGGACACGTGTGCTCATGATCTGGCGCACCGTGGTGTGGTGATGCAGGATCGCGCCACGGGCGATATCGCGTTCCGAGACCACGCCCACCAGCTTGTCGGCTTCATTGACGAGCAGGAACCCGATGTCGTTCGTCTCCATGTCGCGCAACGCGGCGAGCGCGGTTGCGTCGGGCGAGACGCTGACAGGCGGCCGGTCCTTCTGCGCGATGAGTTCGCCCGCCGTGGCAAACGGCATGAGCTGCTCGAGCGAGCGCAACCGTGCGCGCACTAGAGCACCATGGTCGAAACGCGCTCGGACACCGCGAGCTCGGCCTCGGTCGCTTGGCGCACCTGCTCGACCGTCACCCCCGTCGCGGTCTCGAGCAGCGTCGCGCGCCCGCCGGGGAAGCCGATCACCGCGAGCTCGGTGACGACGAGATCCACCGGCCGCACCGAAGTGAGTGGTAGCGAGCATTGTTTGACGATCTTGGCCTGGCC
>JBAVOG010000660.1:0-3335 GCA_049691875.1 Burkholderiales bacterium
TTCAAACTCTGCGCCGACGTGGGGCGTGACGCCAGATCAGCGTCGCGACCCGCCTGCGGCTTTGACACAATGGCGGTTACGCGCACCGCTGCTCGCGGAGCAGGGGGGCTTCGAAATTCCTATCCGCCCAATACGGGATGGCTATCGGACCTGGTGGAACTCGATGGCCACGGGTTTGTGAAAACCGGCAAAACCGTCGGCGCAGACCGGCCTTTCGAGACCTCCAGACAGGGTATCTTTGCCATCGGCGACGTCCGTGCTGGCTCGGTGAAGCGGGTCGCGTCTGCGGCCGGGGAGGGTTCGGTCGTAGTTCCAGGAATCTACGAGTTTCTTGGCGACCCATCACGTCACGGGGAGCCACTTCGTGTCGTGTCGTCCTCATCAACCAACTTCAGTGAAGTCGCGTGATTGGGTCCGATGCAGTCCGATCTAACAGCAGTAGAGGAGACGCGATGAGCATCGAAGAGAATATCCAGACTGTGAAGGATTTCTTTGCAGCATTGGGCAGCGGTGACAAGCAACGTCTGCTGCCGCTGGTCGTCGAAGATATTGAGTGGATCATTCCGGGCGAGGACTGGCCGCTGGCCGGTACGCACCGCGGGCACGCAGGACTGGTGGAAGTGCTTCAGAAGGCTTCCGACGAGGTGGAAATGACGTACCCAGAGCCTCCAAAATTCGTCGCGCAGGGAGACCGGGTTCTGGTCGTCGGCGTCGCTACGGGGAAGATCAAAGCTACGAATAGGAGTTTCAAAGACAACTGGGTCTTCGCCATCACCGTCCGGAACGGCAAACTGACGAACATCCGAGAGTATGTCGACACGCAAGCACTGGCGCGGGCCTCGCAGAGGGACGCGTCCGGGCTGGCCTAAGCCGGCTATCTGCAGCCCTCGGGTCAGGGCAGACGGCGGAGCCGTGCACCGACCACTCGCGCCGCGCGCTCGTCGAATGCTCAAGCTTTAATGGGAGATCCCGATGTACGACCAATCCAAGCTATCTGAGTTGATCCGGTTCGCACGAGTCGATGCGGGCTCCACCGTCATCGACGTTTACCCAGGCGACGGCGACTGGACCCGTCTCTTCTCCGACATCGTGGGACGCGAAGGACGGGTCTACAGTTTCGTGCCGGCCGAAGTCGCCCACTTCAAGAACGATCCGGTCGGAAGGATGCAGACGCTTGCGAAGGAGCCGGGCCGAGAGAACGTCGAAGCCGTCTCGGCGGACCTCGTGGCGATGCTGGAGGCCACGCAACCCGCGGATGTCCTGTGGCTGCACCTGTTCTACCACGATCTCCACACCGCTCTGATCCAGGCCAAAGGCGCGACGGCGGCCCACTTCAATCGAGCTGTCTATGAGCGGCTGAAGCCCGGTGGGGCCTACGTCATCGTCGACCACGCCGCCGCCGTCGGGGCCGGCACGAGCAATGCCCAGTCGCTGCATCGGATTGAGCCTGCATCCGTTCGCGAGGAGGTGGAGGCGGCCGGCTTCGTACTGGACGCGGAAAGCACCGTGCTCGCGAACAAAGATGATCCGCACTCCGTCAAGGTTTTCGATCCCTCGATCAAAGGCGAGACCGATCGCTTCGCCTATCGGTTCGTGAAGCGCTGACTTGCTCGGCGCAGGATCGCATCGAAATTTGCGACCAAGAGCTATTAGTCGAACTCGACCAAGTTTTTGAAGATCAGCCGACCCCAAGTATTTCCGCGCGCCTGCACAAGCAGTCCACCTTCCGAAAGCCCGCCAAGTTTGATCGGCGAGAAACCTAGATTTTCAGCGAGCTCACCAATCTCCGCTGCGGCGTCGTCATCGTCGCTCGCCAGGAACACTACTCTCCTGCCCCCGTGTACAGCTGGATCCTGGTCAAAGACGGCAGCGACCAAATGGTTGAAGCCCTTTACAAGTCTGGCGCCAGTGAAGGCGCGTGCGACGACCGTGGAGGAGGTCTGTCCTCCCAACTCCTCAGGGGACACGCCGTAAGCATTGGTCACATCGACAATGGTCTTTCCCTTCCAGGTAGGCAGCGCCTTCGCGACATCCGGGTGCGACTCGAAACGGACAGCCAAAAAGACGACGTCCGCCTTGACGGCTTCCGCCAGTTTCTTGGGAATGATCTCGCGTCCGATCGCAGCCGCATCGGCTGCAAAGCTTTCCGGGTCGCGAGTGGTCGCTACGGATACTTCAATGCCTTTGCGGGCAAACGCCTTAGCAAGAGCATGGCCGATCTTGCCGAATCCCACGATTGCATAGCTCATGATACTTCTCCGATCTGGTGCTAACGCTGCTGGTCAGACTTGCGCCATGCCTCCGTCCACGGCGAGATCCACGCCGGTGATGAAAGAACTTTCATCGGATGCAAGGAACATGACGGCAGCCGCGACTTCCTCTGGTTTACCCCTGCGCCCCATTGGGATCTGTGAAGCAAACTGGGCGGCCGCTTGCTCGGCTTGCTCAGGGGTAAGGCCCGTCGTCGACTCTAAGGCGGGCGTCTCGATTGGCCCGGGGCTCATCGCGTTGACGCGGATTTTTCGGTCTTTGAGCTCCAGTGTCCAAGCGCGTGCGAAGTTGCGCACTGCGGCCTTACTGGCGGCGTAGGTGCTAAACCCTGGCACTCCCAACACATTCGATACTGAAGAGTTTAGCACAATCGAGCCGCCGTCTTTGAAGAGGGGAAGGGCTTTCTGCACCGCAAAGAACAGCCCCTTCACGTTCACATCGAAGGTCTGGTCGAAATGGGCCTCGGTAGCGACCGCGAGCGGTCCGATTGTCCCCGCGCCTGCGTTCGCGAAGAGAATGTCTATGTGACCATGTTTCTCTTTCACGATGGCGTAGAGCCGATCCAGGTCTTCCAAGCGCGACACGTCGCCCACGACCGTCGTAACGTTTTTCTTGATGAAGGCTGCGGCCTCCTTGAGCTCCTTCTCTCGTCGCCCCGTGATCACGACGTGCGCGCCTTCTTCCACGAAGCGCACGGCCGTGGCCAACCCAATCCCGCTGCTGCCGCCCGTGATGACTGCGACCTTACCTTCTAGCTTTTTCATACTCTTTCATCCTTGATTGTGTGTGGGCCAGGCATGCGACCGCGCCGTGGTCAGAGTTGCGCTAGGCCGCCGTCGACGGCGACCTCGCTGGCGGTCATGAAGCTGCTGTCCGACGACGCGAGAAAGACAGCCGCCGCCGCGACCTCCGCCGGATCGCCCATGTGCTGAAGCGCCACGGCGCCTAAAGCGGGTGTTTGGAATAGAGATCGAGCAGTGCGTGCGCTGCGGTGGGCGCTTGAAAGTGATTGCGAGCATCGAGGAGCCGCAGCTGATCGAACGCATTCTCACGCACCGGCGTGA
>JBAVOG010000661.1:0-2559 GCA_049691875.1 Burkholderiales bacterium
GTTGTACGGAGAGCGCATCGGCCCGGAGGGGAGGGTGGCGCTCGCCGCACGCGTCTTGCGGTCGCCGGAGCGTGATGAATGGCGCTCTCTCCACGTTCCAAGCGAAAATTGACGAGTCCTGGGGGCGGTCCAGGCAGTGAGCCGGAGTTCCAGTCGACGACTAAAACAGTCAGCCATCGGAGAGGCGGGCGTACGGACTCGACCGTGGCGTGCTGGATCGTGCACCATGCCCACGCGGCGCCGCTGCAGCAGTCGCTCGGGCGCCACGTTAGGTAAGAGAAAGCGTCGCATGGACGACGCCTTCTTCTTGGGTTGAGCGCATGGGTAGTCCACTGCGGCGCAAAACGGTGAGCATCTGCGTATTCTCGGCGAGCACGTCTGCCTCGAACCGCGTGATTCCATCGGCGCGGGCGATGTGTGCGAGTTGCTGGAGCAGTCGGCTTGCGATCCCGCGACGCTGAAAGTCCTCTTCCACCGCGAATGAGATGTCGGCGGCAGCGCCGCTACGCACGTAGTCACCCAGTCCGACGATGGTTTCCTCATCGCCGCTCCCGACCGTGGCCACCAGCACGACTTGGCGTGCGCCGTCGCATTCGGTGACCCGCCGCAGCTCCTCCTCGCCCAGCTCCTTCTTGCAGGAAAAGAAGCGCAAGTAGACGGACCTGCGATCCAGCGCCTGAAAGGCTTTGATGATGCGCTCCTTGTCGTCGGATCGTACGGCGCGAATCGTTATATCGCTCACAGCGCCGCCAGCAGCGGAAGTCTTCGATGCCATCGAAATCTCTCCTTAAACTGGTCCGGTCGGGCGAGCGGCTCGGCGTAGCGTCGTACGCGCGTGTATCGGGGCAGTTACTGCGGGCGGCCACCCGCATCACGGTCGCTACTGTCCGGTGGTGCCCAGTTCGAGCGTGATGCTCTCGACGGCGGCCTTGAGCTGCACGCCACTGGACGTCGACTTCATGCGAATGACCACCCCGTGCTCGTTCTGCATTGTGGTGGCCAACCCTCCTTGCGCCAGCGCCGCCGCCGCCGATACCGCGACATAGCTGCCGCCGACGTCCTCCACTTTCGTGAGGTGGTAGATCTCGCCGGTCGCCTTGAACGAACTCTCGCCAACGCCCATGAGGCCGATACCCTGAGCCTTAAACGGGTAGTCCCGCCCACGGAAATGCAGCGTGCCTTCGCCCCAGGTCGCCGTCACGCCGACTGCGATTGTTGTACCCGAAAATCTCAACGTCGCGTCGGGCTTCTCATCTGCAGCCATCCCGAGCGCCGATAAGGTCGCGAACAGCGCCGCCACCGTCAGGAGCACTACTGACTTCGAGAGAGCGCGAATCATTCTCCAGAATCTCCAGGTTAGTGCCGTGTCGTGATACGCGAGCGACGCCCTCAGAGCACGCCGACACCGAACGCGCGTCCGACTTCGCGGCATCCGGCTGAAACCCGGCTCCTCGCCGCAAATGCCGTGTAGTAGTGTGCGGGAGCTCGACCGGCAAGTCGTCAGCAAAGCGTCGACAATCGGTCGGGATCAGGTGAGGATCGGCCCGTCGTCTTGCCGGCAGCAGTCGGACGAACCTGCCCTGGAAGTCGGTCCGATCCCCACAGACCACGGACACCGGCGCTGCGGGACAACCAGGCCGGCGCTGGGCGCAACCCCGACCGAATGCCGACCTTTTGCTGAGGACGGGTGCGTCCCTCGCCATTACACTGGTTCCAGAAGCGAAAGGAGCCTGTTATCGACCTGGCATGGCTCGCAGGAGGTGCCTGATGAAGAGAGCACGAAAGGGTTCCACCCCGCGGGCGGCCGAGCCTCCAGGGCGGACGGCCCCGGCACCCGACGATTCCAACTTCCAGGCGTTCAGTCACGACGACTTCATTAGGACGCCGGTCGTGTCTCCCAGCTATCGCGTGGGCGACATCGGCGTCATCGTCACGCTCTCCTCGCGCGACTACGACGCGGTTCTGTTCGATCTCGACGGCGTCTTGACCCGGACGGCGAGCGTGCATGCCGCAGCTTGGAAGAAGCTCTTCGACACCTTCCTCGAACGCCGTGCCGCAGAGACGGGCGAGCCGTTCGTCCCCTTCGACATCAACGCCGACTACCGTCGCTACGTCGACGGGAAACCGCGCTACGACGGCGTGGCCGCCTTCCTCGCAGCGCGTTCAATCGAGCTGCCGGCGGGCACCCCGGAAGACGGTCCCGGCATGCAAACCGTGCACGCGCTCGGCAACCTCAAGGACCAGTATTTCATGGAGCATCTCCAGCGGCACGGCGTCGACCGCTATGAGGACGCGATCGCGCTCGTGCAGACGCTGCGCGCGCAGGACGTCAAGGCCGCGGTCGTCTCCTCGAGCAACAATTGCGCGGCGGTCCTCCAAGCAGCCGGCATCACGCAGCACTTCGACGCGCGCGTGGACGGGAGGGACATCAGCCGGCTCGAACTTCGGGGGAAGCCGGCCCCCGATGCGTTCCTGGAAGCTGCTCGACGCGTCGGGGTGGAGGTGTCCCGGGCGGTCGTCGTGGAGGATGCGGTGGCCGGGGTCGCGGCGGCGCACGCG
>JBAVOG010000662.1:0-4085 GCA_049691875.1 Burkholderiales bacterium
GGCGCATCCTGCCAGCGACAGCGCGGTGCCCGCGCCCATCAGCTTGATGAAATCGCGTCGATTGAATTCTCGTGTCATGGCGCGGCTCTCGCTATTTCTTGACCGACTGCTGTGCTGCGAAGAACGCCGCGATCGCCTCGACCTGCGCGTCGGTGTAACCCTTCGAGATCTGATTCATGATCGTGGCTGGCTTCTTGCCCTCACGGAACAGTTTGACCGTTGCGACGATCTGATCCTGCGGGCGACCGGCAAGCGACTCGGTGATGCCCGCGCTTCGGCCATCCGTGCCATGGCACATGGCACAACTTGCCGCGAGATCTCGGCCGAGATCGGGTGTCTGTGCGTACACGGCAAAGGGCGGTGCCGCGAACGCCGCGACGAGCAGCAGGCTGGATCTCATTCCCACTTCCTCCTCTGGTATGCGGCAGCGGAATCGAGCTGTCGCGCGCGGGAGTGTCCGCCAGCCTCTGTGCGGGAGTCAAGCAGGGCAGCGCACATCGCATGAGGGTCGGGCGACGAGGCCGCCCGACGCACGGGAAGATTCGCCAATCGAGGCAGAACGACGGTGAATCCGGGAATCGGCGGTCCGGGCCTCGCAGGCGTGCGGACGACTCAGTCCGCTTCGGTCGGCGCCGCAGCCTTCTTCTGGGACGACGGCGGTTCGTCGACCACGCGCAGCATCACCTTGTCGTCCTCGCCCACGTCCACGGTCACCTTCCCGCCGCTCGCGAGCGTGCCGAAGAGAAGCTCGTCGGCGAGCACACGGCGGATCGTGTCCTGGATGAGCCGCGCCATCGGGCGGGCACCCATGACCGGATCGAAACCGTGCTCGGCAAGGTACCGCTTCAGCTTGTCGGTGAAGATGGCCTCGACCTTCTTCTCGTGTAGCTGCTCCTCGAGCTGCATGAGGAACTTGTCCACCACCCGCAGGATGACCTCCTGGTCGAGCGAGGCGAACGAGATGGTGGCGTCGAGCCGGTTGCGAAACTCGGGGGTGAACATTCGCCGGATCTCGGCCATCTCGTCGCCGGGTTCCTTCTTCGCCGTGAAACCCATCACCGCCTTGTTGAGCGCCTCCGCGCCGGCATTGGTGGTCATCACGATGATGACGTTGCGGAAGTCGGCTTTCCTCCCGTTGTTGTCGGTGAGCGTCCCGTGGTCCATCACCTGCAGGAGGATGTTGAAGATGTCCGCGTGCGCCTTCTCGATCTCGTCGAGCAGCAGCACCGAGTACGGTTTCTTGGCGATCTGCTCCGTGAGCAGTCCGCCCTGGTCGAACCCGACGTAACCGGGCGGAGCGCCGATCAGGCGGCTCACCGCGTGGCGCTCCATGTACTCGGACATGTCGAACCGGATGAGCTCGATGCCCATGCAGTACGCGAGCTGGCGCGCGACTTCGGTCTTGCCCACGCCCGTCGGTCCGGAGAACAGGAAGTTGCCGATCGGCTTCTGCGGATTGCCGAGGCCCGAGCGTGCCGTACGGATGGCGGCGACCAGCGCATCGATGGCCCTGTCCTGACCGAAGACGACCGCCTTGAGATCGCGATCGAGATTCTTGAGCGCCGCGCGATCGTCGAGCGACACGGTTGCCGGCGGGATGCGCGCGATCTTGGCGATGATCTCCTCGATCTCGCCCTTGCCGATGACCCGCTTCTGGCGCGACTTCGGCAGGATCTTCTGCGCGGCGCCAGCCTCGTCGATCACGTCGATCGCCTTGTCCGGAAGATGCCGGTCGGTGATGTAGCGGGACGAGAGCTCGACCGCGCACGAGAGCGCTGCCGACGAGTATTTGACGCCGTGGTGCGCTTCGAAACGGCTCTTCAGGCCGCGCAGAATCTCCACCGTCTCGTCGAGCGATGGCTCGGTGACGTCGATCTTCTGGAAGCGACGCGACAGCGCGTGGTCCTTTTCGAAGATTCCACGATACTCGTTGTAGGTCGTGGCGCCGATGCACTTCAGCTGGCCGGTCGACAGCGCCGGCTTCAGCAGGTTCGACGCGTCGAGCGTGCCGCCCGACGCGGCGCCGGCGCCGATCAGAGTGTGAATCTCGTCGATGAAGAGGATGGCGTTCGGATTGTCCACGAGCTGCTTGAGCACGGCCTTCAGGCGCTGCTCGAAATCTCCGCGATACTTCGTTCCGGCGAGCAGTGCGCCCATGTCGAGCGAGTACACCTGGCAGCGTGAAAGGATCTCGGGAACCTGACCTTCGACGATCCGGCGCGCGAGGCCCTCGGCGATCGCGGTCTTGCCCACACCTGCTTCACCGACGAGCAGCGGATTGTTCTTGCGCCGCCGGCAAAGCGTCTGGATGACGCGCTCGAGCTCGCGCTCGCGGCCGATGAGCGGGTCGATCTTGCCGGTGAGCGCCAGCGAGTTGAGGTTGAGCGTGTACGTCTCGAGCGCGCCGCCCGACTGCTGGCCCTCGCCATCCTCCGACTCGGCTTCGCCCTGCTTGGGCTGCTGGGGCTGCGGGGACTTGGCGATGCCGTGCGAGATGTAATTCACGACGTCGAGGCGCGTCACGCCCTGCTGGTGCAGGAAGTAGACCGCGTGCGAGTCCTTCTCGCCGAAGATCGCCACCAGGACGTTCGCGCCGGTGACCTCCTTCTTGCCCGACGACTGGACGTGCAGGATCGCCCGCTGGATGACGCGCTGGAAGCCCAGGGTCGGTTGGGTGTCGATCTCGTCGGTGCCCGCGACGGTCGGGGTATGCGCGCCGATGAATTCTCCGAGCTGCTTGCGCAGCTCGTCGATGTTTGCGGCGCAGGCCCGCAGCACTTCGGCGGCCGTCGGGTTGTCCAGCAGGGCGAGCAGCAGGTGCTCTACCGTGATGAACTCGTGGCGCTTCTGGCGCGCCTCGACGAAGGCCATGTGCAGGCTGACCTCGAGCTCCTGGGCGATCATTTCTAAGTTTCCTCCATTACGCACTGCAGCGGATGCTGGTGCTTGCGGGCATAGGCTGCTACCTGCTCGACCTTCGTCGTGGCGATGTCCCTGGCGTAGACGCCGCAGACCCCCATTCCTTCGCGGTGCACCTTGAGCATGACCTGGGTGGCTTGCTCGCGGGTCATCGAGAAGAACGATTGCAGGACGACGACCACGAACTCCATGGGGGTGTAGTCATCGTTCAGCAGAATCACCTTGAACAGGGGCGGCGGCTTGAGCTTGGCCTTCTTGGGCTCAAGAACCGTTCCCTCACGCATCCGAGTTGCCATACTCCACTCACCGACCCACACTAATGCCGAACGTACACGCCCGTCAATTCCAATGACCGCGCGGCGGCGATGAAATTCACCGGGACTTTACCGCGCACCAAGGAATTGCCGAAAAAGGCGCTGCAAGAGACGACCAAGTGAAGGGCGGGGCCGCTTGCGTTACCAACTTGCCCCATTTTCGATTCCCCTATCGCAGTGTCGGAGACCGACGACCCGGGCCCCGGTAGACGTTCCCCAATCGTAGCCAGAGATCGGTGCCCTTGCAACGACCCTGTGGACCGGAGAACGCCTGTCGCGTCAGAGGGTTGTCGTCAGTCGGCCCCTTGACGCATAGTGCGGAAGCGCGTAAAAACCCCGCTTGTGTTTGCACTTTTAGGCAGTGTGCAGGTCGTGCGGTATACCGGGTCGTTCGCGGCCCGTTTGGTATACAAGTTACAGGTCTACGGCTGGCTCGGAGCGCAGGCATAGGAGAGGGGGGAACCCCTAGGGTGCAATTACTCAGGGATGGGTCTATGCCAACTGGTACGGTTAAGTGGTTCAACGATGCAAAGGGTTTCGGTTTCATTACGCCTGACGATGGAGGCGAGGATTTGTTCGCGCATTTCTCGGCGATCCAGATGGCCGGCTTCAAGTCACTGAAAGAGGGTCAGAAGGTCAGCTTCGAGATCGTGCAGGGCCCCAAGGGGAAGCAAGCCTCGAACATCCAGGCGGCGGGCTGAACGCGGCGCATCCAGCGTCCGTTTCATCTTGGTTTTCCAGGGCCCCGCGCATGCGGGGCTTTTTTCGTGCCTGCGCCCTCCGAGTGACCGGCATCGGCTCGCCCGGGCGCGGCGCCCACCGCCGCGACCCGAGCGGCGGCAGGCTCAGTAG
>JBAVOG010000663.1:0-1965 GCA_049691875.1 Burkholderiales bacterium
GTCATTAAGACGTCGAGTGCTAGTCAAGAGCCCAATGTGTTGAGCGACCATATTGGGCGATGCCCCATTAAAGTGGGTCGACTACCGGCAAAACCCAAAATTTAGTCGGAGTGTCACAATCCAATTCTTGGGCTGGTTCCGGGACACCCCCGGGGGGTGGGTCGGCCGAACGTCAGCCTCATACCGTCATCGTCGCGGCGCCTGGCCGCCGCGTCGGTTCCGCCCGTACAGTGATAGCCGGGCGCTCCCTCCGATGACGACGGCGGTAGCGTGCAGGAGGTTCTGCAAAAGGCGATTTGGAAGGCGGTCATGATATGCGGGTGATGTTGGACGTCACCGATCCTGATGAGAGGAAGCACACCATGACCGAACGCAAGGGTAAGGCCGATGGCATCGACGTGAAAGCGCTGCTGACGAGGGATGATGCATTCATTCGCACGGTGGTTCGCGCCGCGCTGCAGGAGATCCTGGAAGCGGAGATGACCGAGTCGGTTGGCGCCGGGAAGAGTGAACGCACGCGAGAGCGGCTTGGCTACCGCTCGGGCTACTACGGCCGGACGCTGATCACGCGGGTCGGCAAGCTGGAGCTGCGTGTGCCGCAGGATCGCTGCGGCCGGTTCTCGACCGAGCTGTTTGAGCGTTATCAGCGCTCCGAGCGGGCGCTGGTGGCGGCGCTGGCGGAGATGTATGTGCAAGGTGTCTCCACCAGGAAGGTCAAGGCGATCACCGAGGAGCTGTGCGGCCACGGCTTTTCCGCCTCGTCGATCAGCGCCATCAACAAGACGCTGGACGAGAGCCTGGCGCAGTTCGCTTCGCGCCGGCTGGGCGAGCCGTTCCCCTACCTGATCCTCGATGCCCGCTACGAGAAGGTGCGCGAGGCCGGGGTGATCGCGAGCCAGGCGGTGCTGGTTGCCATCGGCATCGACTGGGACGGCCGTCGCCAGATCTTGGGCGTTGAGTTGGCCAACCGCGAGAGCCGGTCGAGCTGGCGCGACTTTCTCCTCGGCCTGCGCCAGCGCGGGCTCTGCGGCGTCGAGTTCGTGGTCGCCGACGACCACGCCGGGCTCAGGGCGGCGATCCGCGAGGTCCTGCCGGAGGCCGTCTACCAGCGCTGCTACGTGCACTTCCTCAGGAACGCCCTCGACTACGTGCCGCGCAAGGTGGACGACGACTGCTTACAAGAGCTGCGCTGGATCTACGACAGGCGCGATTTGGCCGAAGCCCGCGCCGATCTTGCCGCCTGGATCGGCAAATGGCAGGGCAAGTACCCGAGGCTGGTCGGCTGGGTGGAAGAGAACGTCGAGGAAACGCTGAGCTTCTACCGGCTGCCGCGCCAGCACCACAAGCACCTGAAAAGCACCAACATGCTGGAGCGGCTGAACGAAGAGATCAAGCGCCGGACCCACGTCGTGCGCATCTTCCCGAACGCCGAGAGCTGCCTCAGGCTGGTCCGGGCGCTCTGTGTCGAAACCCACGAAAACTGGCTCGAGGCCCACCGCTACCTCAACATGGACTACCTACGGGAACTTAAGAAGGAGGCGCTGCGCCAAGCGGCATGAGAAACGCCTGTGGATAACGCTGCCGCGTTCCCCACAGGCGCAACCACATCCGCAACCATGACCAAATTGCTGAACTTGCCGCACGTAACTGTCGGTTTCGTATTTTGCTACTGCTACGTGCGCAATAGTCGAGAAGCGACAAAAGGCGCAGATGCGGGGACGGCTCGTTTCGCCGCTACTGCCCGGCAAGGCCGAGCAGCAGGCCGGTCGCGCCGCAGCCGGCGAGGGTCGACACCATCCCGACCTTAAGTCTGAGCATCGCCAGCATGGCCGCCGCGGCTAGCACCGCCGCCCGCCAATCGAGCGTGGCCAGCACCGGCAGGTCGGGGCCGACGCCGAGAATCGAGACCTCCCGCACCTCCCGAAACAGCACGTGCAGGCTGAACCAGAGCGCGAGGTTCAAGAC
>JBAVOG010000664.1:0-2196 GCA_049691875.1 Burkholderiales bacterium
GGTCGCGTGCGCGACCGCTTGTACTGGCGCCTTTCGTACGAGCACGCGGGCGCGGACGATCGAACGAGCCGCGAAGAATGGCGCGACCAGCTCGGCGCGGCGCTGCGCACCGCGGTCGAGCGACGCATGGTGGCCGATGTACCGGTCGGCGTGCTGCTCTCTGGCGGCGTCGACTCGAGCCTGATCGTCGGCTTGCTAACCGAGGCGGGTCAGAACGGCCTCAACACGTTCTCGATCGGCTTCGAGTCGGTGAACGGCGAACAGGGCGACGAGTTCCGCTACTCGGACGTGGTGGCCCGGCGATTCGAGACCGATCACCATCGCATCTTCGTCGAATCCAGTCGATTGCTCGACGCGCTGCCGAGCACCATTGCCGCGATGTCCGAGCCGATGGTCTCGTACGACAACGTGGGCTTCTATCTGCTCTCCCAGGAGGTGGCGCGCCACGTCAAGGTGGTGCAGAGCGGCCAGGGCGCCGACGAAGTGTTCGGTGGCTACGACTGGTACCCGAAGCTGGTCGGCTCGGGCAGCCCGGCAGCGGATTACTCGCGCGCCTTCATGGACCGCGATCACGCACGCTACGCGCAGCATGTTTCGGCCGAGTATGTCGGTGAAGATCACGCACGTCGGCTGGTCGAGGAGCAGATGGCGCTGCCCGGCGCGGACGATCCCGTTGACCGGGCACTGCGTCTGGACACCACGGTGATGCTGGTGGACGATCCGGTGAAGCGCGTCGACAACATGACCATGGCCGCCGGGCTCGAGGCACGCGTGCCGTTTCTCGACCACGAACTGGTCGAGCTGGCCGCGCGCATTCCGCCGGGCCAGAAGCTGCGCGACGACGGCAAGGGCGTCCTCAAGGACGTCGCACGCCAGGTCGTGCCGAGCGAAGTGATCGATCGGCCGAAGGGCTACTTCCCGGTGCCGGCACTGAAGTACCTCGAGGGACCGTACCTCGAGCTGGCGCGCGACGCGCTCGGCGCGCGCGCGGCGCGGGAGCGCGGCATCTTCCGCAAGGATTATCTCGAGACCCTGTTCGACGATCCCAAGGGGCACATCACGCCGCTGCGCGGCTCGGAGCTGTGGCAGGCGGCGCTGCTCGAAATGTGGCTGCAATCCCATGGAGCGTGACGCCATGAGTGCGAACCTGTCCCGAAACGTTCGCAAACCGCGCCCGAAGGATGCTCATGCGCCGCGCAAGTGCAAAGTGCGCGGCGATCCGGAATCCCCAGCGCCCGTCAAATCCCCGCGCGATGATGGCCCCGCGCAGCGTGGTGCGACACTCGATTGCGGCTGGGGCCGGTTGCTGTTCGGGCAGACCTTTGCGGATCCCGCGACGCTCGCCGCGGCGCTTCTCGAGGAAGGACCCGAGCGGCGCGACATCGCGGCCTACGTCCGCGATCCGCACCTGGTATTGGCGGCAGCACCGCTGGATCTGTTCCTGGATCCTTCGCACACCTACCGGCTCGACCTCTCGGAGTACCGCCCGGCGCGGCGACGTCCGCGCGGCTTCCGCGTCCGGTTGCTCGCAAACGTCATCGACGCCGACGCGGTCAACCGGATCTATCTCTCGCGCGCGATGGTCCCGGTGGATCCCCAGTTCCTCGTCGCCCACCGCGACAGCCGCACCATCGTCTATCTGGTCGCCGAAGACGAGACGACCGGCGCGGTGATCGGTACCGTCACCGGTGTCGACCACCGCCGTGTCCTGGGCGATCCGTCCGGCGGGGCCTCGCTCTGGTGCCTGGCGGTCGATCCCCAGGCGGTGCCGCTGCACGTCGGCGAGACGCTGGTACGCCGCCTGGCCGAGCATTTCATCGCGCGCGGCGCGACGAACCTCGACCTCTCGGTGATGCACGACAATACGCAGGCGATCGAGCTCTACGAAAAGCTCGGGTTCGTGCGCGTCCAGGCGTTCACCGTGAAGCACAAGAATCCGATCAACGAAAAGCTGTTCGTCGGGCCGCCACCCGAAGCGGAGCTCAATCCGTACGCGCGCATAATCGTCGACGAGGCGCGCCGCCGCGGAATCGGTGTGGAGGTCGTCGACGCCGAGGGCGGCCTCTTCCGCCTCACCTCCGGCGGGCGTTCGATCCTGTGCCGCGAGAGCCTGTCGGAACTCACCACCAGCGTCGCAATGAGCGTCTGCGACGACAAGGCGGTGACGCGCCGCGCGGTGCAGCGCGCGGGGATTGC
>JBAVOG010000665.1:0-10582 GCA_049691875.1 Burkholderiales bacterium
GCACTGACCGGGCGTCAGCCCGCCTCGAGGTCGGCGTAGCGCGCGAGCAGCGTCTCCGCTTCCCCGGCGAGGTGCTCGTCCATCATGCGATATAGCACCTGCTCTTCCTTGAGGTTGTGCTGCTGCATGAGCACGTTCAGCGTCTCGGCCTGCCCGAGATACTCGTCGGCGTCTTGCGCCGCGACGGCCTCCGCAAGCGTCGCAAGCACGCCTCGCATCTGCTCGTGCTCCTCGCGCATCACCATGGTCGGTCCGCCGGACATACCGGTACGGTCCTCGAACGCGCTGAACAGCACGCTCTCCTCCATCGCGAAGTGATGCGCCATCGCCTTGTGAAACGCTTCGAATTTGGACCTGGCGGTCGCCCAGTCGCCGGCGCCCACGGCTGCTTCGGCCCGCGCGAAGCGCTCATCGCAGCCCTTGTGATCCTGGGCCATGAATGTCTCGATGCGCGCCATGGTGAGCTCCGGTTGATCCCGACCGGGTGATTCTTTCCGACCGGCCGCGTGCGGTTCCTTGATGAATCTCAAACGATGCCGGTCGCGCAACGGGCGGCATCGACCGGAGCAGGATCGATATGAGGGAGATCAAAAAAAAGCGGCGTGACGCGCTGGGAGGCTTGGGAATTTCCCCTCCTTTTCAAGGAGGGGTCCGCCCGAAGGGCGGGGGGTGGTTGCGGCTTCGATCAGCGCTGCTCACCACCCCGTCGCCTTCGGCGCCACCTCTCCTCGGAGAGGAGGGGATAATTCTCTAACCATTCCCGCCTTCAGCCCTGAGCGGGTTTCTCCCAGCCCGGCTTGGTGCCCGCCACCCGCGCGCCGGTACCCCGGATCGGCAGTGCCGGAAGCGCGAATCCTTGGTTGAAGGCGGCGCGCGCCACGATGGTGAACTTCAGGAACCACCCGGCCCCGACCGCTGCAATGGCCGCGATGAGCGCAAGCGCATTTGCAGCGCCGTGTTCCGGTAGCGACGCCAGCAAGAGGACCACCGGTCCCCAGTTTCCCGCCAGACTGAAGGAAAGATTGATTTCCTCGAGCACCCGCAGCGCGCGCTTGGGCGCGCCGCTCCTGGCGAGCGCGCGGCGATACTGTCGCCACATCAGGTCGCGCACGATCAGCACGACGACGAGCGCGGCGAAGAGCCAGCGCGAAGCGAGATTTCCGGTCGCCACCAGCGCCACGATGGCGAGACCGGTGCCTTCCGCAAGACCGGTCGCGATCACCAGCGGCACGATCGCCGGCTCACGCCATGCGGGGATGCCCTTGGATGCCTTGAGGATGCGTGCCTGGCAGTAGAGAAAAAGCGCCGCCAGAAGCGCCGCAGCGACAACGAGCCACAACACACCGGTCCACGCCGCCGCAATGGCGACGATGAAGAGCGGTCCCGCGACCAGCGACTCGCGCGTCATCCAGGAGGTCTGCGGATGAAAGACGACGTTGATCGCGCGCCAGGGCTTGCCGATCTCCATCCACACCCACATCAGGCCGAACGCGACGCTCGCAAGCGCGCCGAGCACGAGCCCAAGATACGCCGTGCCGCCGGCGAACGCCGCCGCGATCAGGAGCCCGGTCCCGGTGCCGCCGCCGATGAAGTTGAGCGCGGCGCGCCAGTCCCAGTTGGTCTGGAGCCAGGGCCGCACGCTCGCGGGCTGGTTGCGGTTCATTTCACGTCGACAACGTAGAAGATATGCGGATCGGTTCCGAGTTCCTCGTGCATGCGGAACCACGAGGTCCCTTCCACTTTCTTCGAAACGGTGCTTTCCGGATCGTGGAGATCACCGAACGTATAGGCGTTTGCGATGCACGAATTCACGCACGCGGGCGTCGCCTCGGGATCGACGCCCGGCGTGAGCCCCTTCGCGAGTCCGTCGTCGATGCGGTCCACGCACCACGTGCACTTGGTCGCTACCCCCATCCGCTTCGCATCGAAGCGCACCTCCTCCGACTTGCTCGGCCCGTCGCCGTACGCATACTCGCGCTCGTGCACGATGTGGCGCGCCTGGTAGGGACAGGCGACCGCGCAGTAACCGCAGCCGATGCACAGGTCGTAGTCGATGGTCACGATGCCGTCCGCGCGCTGCTTCGTCGCCGTGGACGGGCAGACGTGCATGCATGGCGGATCGGCACAATGCATGCAGCCCACGGGCACGAACGTCCGCTTGACGTCGGGGAACTCGCCCTGCTCGACGTCGAGCACCTTGCGCCACTGCACGCCGGGCGGCGTGGCGTTGGCGTGCCGGCATGCGGTGGTGCACGTCTGGCACCCGACGCACGCGCGCAGATCGATCGACATCGCCCATCGGGTCATGCCGCCACCCTCCGCACCGACACGCGCACGAGATCCGCGGCCGACCCCGTCGCGTCCGTGAGCGCGATCGACATCGGCACGAGCGCATTCATGCTCGGCGCCTTCATGTCCTTCGCGTACGGCGTCGCCCAGTGGTCGAACTGACCGATCATCAGCAGCGTGTCCGGGCGGATGCCCTCCCGCAGCATCGCCGGCCCCTTGGTGCCGTGCAGATAGGACCGCACCTCGACGAGATCCCCCTCCTCAATGCCCAGTCGTTCGGCGGTCGAGGTGTTGATCACCACGCCGCCGTGGCCGCGCAGGTTCTTCGACACTTCGTCCATGAGCTGGATGCCGGCGTTGCCGCCCCACGCGTACTGCATGGAGCGCGTGGTCACCAGCCAGAACGGGTACTCCACGCCTTTGGCATGGAGCGTGGCATCCTTTTCCCAGATGCCCGGAAAATCCTTGCAGCGCGGCAGGCTCTGATATTCGTCGAGCTGTGTGTTCCACCACTGGATATCGCGCTCGTGCAGGCGATTTCCGAGCTCCAATCCAACCCGGTAGAGCCGCTCCTGGAACGGCATCTCGAAGCGGATGCCCTGGTTGCGCAACTCCCTGAACAAATACCACGTGAGGCGCGAGATCGGCCGCGTCCGGTAGCCTTTCGCCTTGAACCAGTCGAGCCCATCGTTCGCGGCACCGTGCGTGAGCTCCGCGCTCGCCGCCCGGCACACGCTGTCCCAGATCTCGTCGGTCGTGTGCTTCTGGTCCGTCGCGAGCTGGAAGTCGTAGCCGTCTCCCGAGAGCGGCGCGCATGCCGCGCCGCGATTGATCGCGCGGTTGTATTTCTCGAGCAACCCGGTGCGCGCGGCAAGCTCGGTGGCAAGGTCGGTGAAATCGCGCGTCTCGCCCCGCGGCTTCACGGCGGGCTGACGGAGCGCAAAGCCTTCGTGGTCCCAGAACTGCTCGATGAACTTGGTGCCGCCGATCCGGATGAGCTGCAGGCTCTCGAGGTCGGTCGCCTCGGGCAGCAGCACGTCGGCCATCCAGTTGGTCTCGTCCACCGTGTAGGCGAACGCCACGGTGAATGGAAACTCCGCGATGCGGCGCGTGAGCGCAGTCGTGTCCCAGAACGATATAGCGGGGTTGGTTCGATACACGAACCAGAGTTCCGGGGCCGTCACCTCCGGCCAGTGCTCGGGCGAGCCGTCGCGGAACAGCCACGCAAGATGGGTGGGGCCGAGCGCAGTGCTCCACGGCGAATTCGCGGACAGCGGCACGAGCGTGGCGTGCGCATTGCGCACCGCCGGGCGCTCTGCCCAGTGCTCCTTGTCGGTCGGGTTCATCGGAAACTCCATGAACCCGTCGCGTCCCTTCTTCACGCTCGCCTGGCGCGACGTCGCGGGACGGTTCAGCCGCACGGTCGTGCCGAGCGTGCCGCCCGGTACTTCGAGCGCGCCGATCAGGCAGGGAATCAGGGTGCGGGCCCAGCAGCATTCGTAGCCGCCCCACCCGTTGGTCACCGTCTTGCCCAGGATGATCGCGACCGGCCGCAGCGGCAGCGTCTCGCCGTCGATCTCGATCGTGGCGCCCACCTCGGCATGCTCGAGGTATTCGGCCGTGATGCGCCGAACCGTGCCGGGGCGGATGTCGCAGACTTTCTCCGCCCAGTCCGGCGTGTACTGGGCCATGTGCGTCACCAGCTTGGTGAACGCCGTCTCCGCGCTGATGCCGGTGTGGTTCCACGTCTCGCCGTCGGCGCCGAGCTCGAGGGCGTCGAGGGTAAACGCGCCCTCGAGCGCCGGGTCGGTGTCGGGAGTGTCGTAAGGCACCGCGGCGTTGCGCCGGTTATCCCAGAGCAGCGGCTTCTGGCTGGCCGGGTCGCGCAGGAAAAACCCGTTCGGCCCGACGAGATACGGCGATCCGGTGTGATTCTTCAGAAACGGAATGTCGAGCACCTCGCGCGGATGCTCGTGCAGCATCGCGTGCAGCATGCCGAACAGAAACGCCGCGTCGGTCTTCGGCTTGAGCGGCACCCACTCGGCCGAGCACGCGCCCGTGATCGAGAGGTGTGGTTCGAGTTGTATGCGCTTCAGCTGCCGGTTCATGCGCCCCTCGGCGTGCCGCCAGACACCGACCACGCCGGCGGAGGCCTCGCTGTTCGCGCCGAACGAAAGCACGTATTTCGTCGTCGGAGTGTCCGGGCACACGGTGAACGCGCGATGCCACAGCTCGCCGTACAGGTGCTCGGAGTGATAGCACTTCACGCCCTGGCCGCTGCCGAAGCTCAGATCGACCGGCCCCCACGCGGAAAGGAATGCCGGGAACGTGCCCATGTAGTAGGTGGGCGTGCCGCCGCCACCAAAGCTCGCCGCCACCCGCGGATACCCCGCGTCGTCGATGAGCCCCTTGGCGCGGATCTCGTTCAGCTTGCCTGCGACGATGTCGAAGGCCTCGTCCCAGGTGATCGGCACGAAGCGCGGATCGTGATCGCGACCCTTGAGCGGATTCGTGCGCTTCATCGGCGTGAGCAGCCGATCGGGGTTGTAGGTCTTCTGCACGAGGCCATAGGCCTTCACGCAGCACTTTCCGCCGCCCGGATGAACTTCGGCCGCGCGGAAGTTCGGCTCGATCTCGGTGGCGACCCCGTCCTCGACCTTGACCTGAAGCAGGTCGGGGCCGGCCACGCACTGGTAGCAGTACTCGGCAACCTTGCGGACTTCGGCGGCCATGTGCGCCTCCGTCAGTTGAAGAAGAGAGTGTTGATCAGGAGGACTTCTGCGCCTTGGCCGCAACGCGCGACCGGAGCTTCTCGATCTCGACTACAAATCGCCCGTGCTCGGCGCGACCGATCTCCTCGGCGTGGTCGCGCGCGACCACTTCGAAGGTCACCTTCCGGCCGTCCACCGCCTGCACGTTAGCCGTGACTTCGACGTTCGCCCCGAGCAGCGTTGCCCCGCTATGCGCGACGTCGATCCCGGTGCCGACCGAGTCCTCGCCCGGGTCGCAATACGCAAGCAGCAGTTCACGGCAGGTGATCTCCATGTCCCGCACCAGCTCGGGCGTCGCGTACACGCGCAGATTCTCACCGAGGAAATCGATGGTGCGCGGCTTGTCGATGGTGAACTTCCGGGTGCTCGAAATCCCCGGCTTGAGATCGGCTTTCATTCAACTCCTCCGTACACCGGCCATAATGCGCGGAGTATGCACCAAGCACGCGACGCGCCGGTCGGTGGGCGGGCCGTCATGATTCCAATTTTCACGCAGCGTAGCATGATTTGTATCGCATACCCAGACGCCTGCGCCCTCAGCCGCAGGGTGTCGTGCAACCCTTTGAAACGCTAGGGTAAAACGAAACATGACTCGCTCAGGTGCCGACCATCCGTTCGAGCCTGCAGAGCTTTTCGACCGCGAACTGCTGCGCGAACGACAGCTCGAGCGGCTGAAACGAGCGGTCGAATACGTCCACGCGCGGGTCCCGCACTACAAGCAGAAATTCGACGCCGCCCGGGTCGCGCCCGGCGATCTCGGATCGCTCGCCGACCTGGCGAAATTTCCGTTCACCACCAAGCAGGACCTGCGCGCGACCTATCCGTTCGGAATGTTCGCCGTGCCGATGGACCAGGTGGTCAGGGTCCACGCCTCCAGCGGCACGACCGGCAAGCCGACCGTTGTCGGGTATACCCAGCGCGACATCGACATGTGGTCGGACGTGATGGCGCGCGCGATGCACGCCGCGGGCTGCCGCAGCACCGACATCCTGCACAACGCGCTCGGATACGGACTCTTCACCGGCGGGCTCGGCTATCACTACGGCGCCGAGCGCCTCGGCATGGCGGTGGTGCCGGTTTCCGGCGGACAGAGCGAGCGCCAAGTCCAGCTCCTGATGGACTTCGGCGCAACGGTGATCGGCTCCACCCCTTCGTACCTGCTCGCGCTCGCCGAGGAATTCGACCGCCAGGGCATCGACAGCCGCTCGACCAAGCTGCGCATCGCGATGCTCGGTGCCGAGCCGTGGACGAACGAGATGCGAATCGAGATCGAGGCACGGTTCGGCCTGTCGGCGATCGAGTCGTATGGGCTATCGGAGGTGATCGGCCCTGGAGTGGCGTGCGAGTACGCGGAGACCAAGGACGGGCTGCACCTCTGCGAGGATCTTTTCTTTCCGGAGGTGATCGATCCTGCCACGGGCGAAGTGCTGCCGGATGGCGAGTTCGGCGAGCTCGTCCTGACCGCGCTCACGAAGGAGGCCCTGCCGGTCATTCGCTACCGGACCCGCGACCTGACGCGCCTCCTGCCCGGAACCGCGCGCCCTGCCCTGCGTCGCATAGAGAAGATCACCGGTCGCTCGGACGACATGCTGATCATCCGCGGCGTCAATGTGTTCCCCAGCCAGATCGAGGAAGTGCTGTTCAAGCAGCCGAATCTCGCGCCGCACTACCAGCTCGAGCTCTGGCGCGACGATCGACATCTCGACCAGGTGAATGTGCTGGTCGAGATGAAGCCCGGCCTCGAGCAGTCCGACGACATCGCGCGCACGGCCGCAGCCAGGGATTTCCAGCACCACATCAAGTCGCTGGTGGGCATCACGGCGCACGTCAAAGTTCTCCCCGCGGGCACCGTCGAGCGCTCCGCCGGCAAGGCCAAACGCGTGGTCGACAAGCGACCGAAGTAGACGTTTGGTTTCGGTATTGTCGCTGTCCTGCGGGCAACTCCAAATTGCTGGCCCGGCGGATTGCTTGGCCTCCCGATCAATCGCTTGGCGGCTTGACCTGCATCACGGCGTGCGCCGCGTATTGCCGGACGATCTGATGGTTTGTCCGTCGCCGGCAAAAGCTTGATCGCTACCGACCTTCCCCCACTCCGCATCTGCGGACGCTCGCTACTGCCTGTCGTGCAGAGCGGCATGGGTGGAAGCCTGTCTCGCGAAGCTTCCGGCTCTGAAGCGCCGTGCCAGGCCGCGGCGTGAATGTACGCTCGCGTTCGACTGTCTGGCGAGCTGCGGATTGCGCGACGGCATCGAGCGCTTCGGCCGAATCTGCATCGACCTTCAGCTCACCGCCGCCCTGCTCGGCGATGCCGTGCCGGCCTGACCCGCCGTCGCGGCATGCGACTCAGGTCACGGGCGTCGCGTCCCCGCGCGCGCGGTAGACCTGGACGGGAACCGGGCTCGTTTCAGCCTGGGCGTCGTCCTCGTAGGCGATGCACTTTTCGCACGCGGTCCCGGTCACGTTCTCGGCAAGGTTCGCACGCCGCAGCGCCTGGAAATTGGCGCTGTGCCACGCCTCGCGGAAGGAGGTCGTGTTGAGGTCGCCCATGTTGAAGCGGCCGTCGTGGTCGAAACAGCACGCGGACAGCCGCCCGTCGTAGGTGATGTGCCCCTCGGTGAAGAGCGACCAGCAGGGCAACGGCTTCCTGAGCGCGCCGATGCGTCCCTGGTTGCCGGCGGTGGCCTTGGTGCCCTTCGCGCCGCTCGTGAGGCCGGCCTGCCCGTAGAGCGGCAGATAGTAGTGCTCGTCGACGTAGGGAAGGATCTCGTCGACGGCCGCCTGCATACGCGCCTGCTGCTCCCCGTCGTAGAGGATGCTCGAGGCGAACAAGCCGCACGTGTGCCCCGTCCGCTCCTCGACCTCGTCGCGCACCTTGCGCGCGTCCTTGATGTGCTGAACGATCCTGCGATAGTCCCTGCTCTTCACGCCGGTGACCTCGCTGAACTGTTCGGCGTCGGCGAAGTTGAAGCTGAATTTGAGGCTGTCGAGTCCCGCGTTCACGCAGGCACGAATGCGCTCCTCCTCCGCCATGCGGCCGTTGGTGGTGAGAAACACGTACGGATACCTGCATTTCCGCTTGGCATAGGCGATTGCCTCGGGAAGCCAGGGCACCAGGAACGATTCGCCGAGATAGAAGACCCCCAGCTCCTCCACGCCCTCCTCGCGCATCTCCTTCACGACGCGGGCGAAGAAGGGCCACGGCATGTCGCTCTTCTCGCGCAGCCGCATGTGCGACGCACAGAAGAAGCACTTGAAGTCGCAGCGCGCGGTGAGCTCGATCTTGACGCTCTTCGGAATCGGCGGCGCCGCACCGCGGTACTCGTCGGTGAGCAGCGTGATCCGGTCGATCCGGTCGGTGATTCTCGGCATTTCGGTCCCTGGTTGGCTTGCGGCGGACTACTCATCAAAAAATTGGGCGGGTAAGGGAATGTCTTGCAACACTCCCTTATCCCGCCCCAGACCAGGAGACACGACAAGATTGTGGCCACGGCGTCGGCGCGCTGCTGTGACGTGGATCAAGCTTCGTCCTGGCGGCTTCCGCCTCATGTGGGCGGCCGTGACCGACTGCCCGACATCCCCCGGAAGAACTACGCCGGCTTTCCCCGGCAAAGAACGCTAGGGCGTATAGGCGCGCAGCTGCGCGAGGTCGAGGACGCTCACCTGCCTGCCGCGCACCTTGATCAGGCCCGCCGTGGTGAGTTCGTGGAGAATCCGCGAAAAGTGCTCGCGCGTGATGTTCAGCCGGGAAGCGAGCACCCCCTTGCTCGTGGTGAGCTCGACCTCGAAAGGTGTCCCCACCTCCGCCTCGAAAGGTGCGTCGCGCAGCAGATAGGCGATCACCCGCTGCGTGCCGCTCTTCAGCGAAAAGGCCTCGAGATCACCCATCAGGCGATGCAACCGCATTGCCAGGCCGGCCAGCATCTTGCGTGCGAATCGCGGGTTCCGATCGATCTCCGCGAAGAGCGCAGACTTGCCGATGAAGAGCAGCATCGTGTCGGTAAGGGCCTCGGCGAAGACGACATAGGGCTGCTCGAGGAACATGACGGCCTCGCCGAAGCTCTGGCCGGGACCCAGGACCTCGACGACCTTTTCGGAGCCGTCGCGTCCAGCCAGGGCGAGCTTGATCTGACCGTACACGATCACGTGAAAGCCGTTGCAAGGATCGCCCCGGCGGAACACGAGGGTCCCGCTGGGGGCGCGTACCTGGGCAGTCGCAGCCGCAAGGCGATCGATCTCCTCCGCGGTCAGTCCACCGAACAGCGGCAAGTTCTGCAGGAACTGCTGTACCCGGATCGGGGTCGCAGCCATCTTCGTGGCGCGTCGCTTCGGTTCCGCCGTGAACATAGGCAAGAAGATCACTCGAAGGCTCCGGGCGACTTTGATTCACGTCAAATGCACGTGAAACCACAAGCCCCCACCGTTGCCCGACGGCCGTTGCGAGCTGAGTGCTGACGGGAGATGCGGGTCGCGAATTTCGCGGCGTGCGAGTCCATCGTATCCTATGCCCTGCAGTGAGCGACCCGAATCAACCGGCGAATCAAGCGGCAATCCCGCGCGCGGCGCCGCGCCGCCATCCGCGGCGCATGTGGCGCATCGCGACGGCGCTGCTTGGCCTGATGCTCGCGGTGTTCCTGGCCGCGCGCTATCTCGAGGCTGCCTATCCAGGAATGGCCTGGGTGCGCGCGTTCGCGGAAGCCGCGATAGTGGGTGCGCTAGCCGACTGGTTCGCGGTCACGGCGCTTTTCCGCCATCCGCTCGGACTGCCCATCCCGCACACGGCAATCGTGCCGCGCAACAAGGACCGCATCGGCAGAAATCTGGCTGAGTTCGTCGAGCGCAACTTTCTTGCACCGGGCGTCGTGCGGGAAAAGATCGCGGACGTCGATATCGTCGCGGCCGTGGCCCGCTGGATCGGCGAGGGCGATCGGCCACGCAAGCTCGCCGAGCGCATAGGCGACCGACTGCCGGGACTGCTCGGCGAGCTCGAGGCGGGCGAGGTGCGCCGCTACGTGCAGGAGAGCGTCAACGAGTGGATGCGCGGCGCGGATCTCACGCGCCTGGCGGGAGAGTTGCTCGCGGCGGTCACGGCGACCGGTCGACACCGGCCGATCGTCGACCAGCTGATCGGCGAGCTCACTGCACTGCTTGCCGAATACGAGCCATCGATACGCGCCAGGGTGCGCGAGAAGACCGCGTGGTACTGGCGCAGCGTCGCGCTGGACGTCGCAGTCTCGGACCGTATCATCGCCGCCGCAGAAGCGGTGATCGCCGAAATGGCGCGCGACCCGGAGCATCCGTGGCGCCGCAAGCTCGATTCCGCGCTCCTCGAGCTCGCGGAAGACCTCAAGACTTCCGAGGAGTACCGCCAGCGAATCGAGGGCGTCAAGGCCGAGTTTCTCGCTCACCCGGCGTTGCAGAACTACATCGGAAGCGTGTGGGATGCGGTCGTCTCGGCGCTGCGCGCCGACCTCGCCCGCGACGATTCGCTCGTCGTCGCGCAGCTCGAACGCGGTATCGCCGGC
>JBAVOG010000666.1:0-2217 GCA_049691875.1 Burkholderiales bacterium
CACGTTCTGCATAGGCTCTGGAACACCACCCCGGTTGCTTCGCAACCACCCCTCCTCGAAGAGGAGGGGATGCCACCCCGGTTGCTTCGCAGCCGCCCCTCCTCGAAGAGTAGGGGAAAAGCAACGAAACCTTACCCTTACAATGGAGCCAGAACGATCATGGCACAGACGCTCGCCCAGAAACTCGTCGCACGCGCAGCGGGACGGAGCACCGTCGCGCCAGGTGAGGTCGTCACGTGCAAGGTGGACCTCGCGATGATGCACGACTCGGGCGGCCCCCGGCGCGTGCGGCCGATGCTCGAGCGCCTCGGGGCGCAGGTCTGGGATCCGGACAAGGTCGTGGTCGTCACCGATCACTACCTTCCGGCCGACGACCCGGAGAGTCGCAGGATCGTCGCCACCGCCCGCGAGTGGGTGAAAGAGGCCGGCATCGCGCGTTTTCACGACGGCGAGGGCATCTGCCACGTGGTGCTTCCGGAGCGCGGCTACCTCAAGCCCGGCATGTTCGCGGTGGGCGGCGACAGCCACTCGCCGACCGGCGGTGCGTTCGGCGCCTACATGTTCGGCATCGGCTCGACCGAGATGCTCGGCGTGCTGGTCACCGGCGAGATCTGGCTGAAAGTACCGCACACCATCGCGATGGAATTCGCAGGGGAGCTGGCTGACGGCGTCTCCGCGAAGGACGTGATGCTGTTCCTGATCGGGCGCTTCGGCATGGACGGCGGGCAGTATCAGGCGGTCGAGTATCGCGGCGATGCGATCAGTCGCCTCGGCATGCAGGAGCGCATGACGCTCGCGAACATGACCGCCGAGCTCGGCGGGCAGACCGGCCTGGTTCCGCCGGATGCGGTCACTGCCGAGTTTCTCGAATTGGCGGGCGCCAGGGACGTCGAGGTGAACGCGTGGCAAAGCGATGCCGATGCGGAAACGCTCGCTCATCACCGATTCGACGCGCGGGACATCGCCCCGCAGGTCGCGGCACCCGACAGTCCTGCGAATTCGGCGGCGGTCGGCAGCTTCGGCGACACGCAAGTGAACGTCGCCTACATCGGCGCATGCACCGGCGCGAAGCTTTCCGACCTGCGCATGGCGGCGCGCATCCTCAAGGATCGGAAAGCCGCACGCGGCGTCCGGCTCATGGTCGCACCGGCCAGCCTCCGCGATCAGCAGGTGGCCGAGCGCGAGGGCACGCTCGGGATCCTCGTCGACGCCGGGGCCCAGCTGCTTCCGAACGCATGCGGGGCGTGCGCGGGGTATGGCAGCAACCAGTTCGGCGCCGATGTGGTCGCAATCTCGACGACCGCGCGCAATTTCAAGGGCCGCATGGGCGCGCCGGCGTCGCGCGTGTACCTTGCGTCGCCCTACACGGTGGCCGCGTCCGCGGTGGCCGGACGCATCTTCGACCCTAGAGAGTTGCTCTAGTACACATCTCGAAATGGCACTGCATTCGCCGACGAAAGGATATACAAGGACAAGGGGGAGTCCCCCCTTGTTCGTTCACCCGGCCTTTTGCACGAAGCAGCATGGCCACGATTAAGGTAGCTACTAACAATGGGCAAGGCCTGGATTTTTGGTGACAACATCGACACGGACTCGCTCGCGCCGGGGAAGTACATGAAGCTTGGTATCGAAGAGATCGCGGCGCACTGCCTCGAATCCGTGGACGCGACATTCGCTGCCCGCGTCGCTGCCGGCGACGTGGTGGTCGGCGGCCGCAACTTCGGCCTCGGCTCGTCGCGCGAACAGGCGGCAGCCGCACTCCGGCATCTCGGGGTCACCGCGGTCATCGCGACGTCCTTCGCGGGGTTGTTCTATCGGAATGCGCTCAATCTCGGCCTCGCGGTGCTGACCTGCCCCGACGCTGCACGCATCCGGGCCGGCGACGCGCTGCGCATCGACGCCGAGGCGGGCCGGATCGAGAACGAGACCACGGGCGACGTGCTGCTGTGCGAGCCGATCCCATCGCACCTCATGGAGATGGTGCGCGACGGCGGGCTGCTTCCGCATCTCGAGAAGCGTCTCGGACGGACAAGGAGCACGTCATGAGCCTTCAGCCAAGATTGGCGCAGGGAAAGATTCTGCTGGCGCCGGGCGTCTTCGATGCGCTCTCGGCGCTGCTCGCCGAGCAGGCGGGATTCGAGGCCGCCTACCTGTCCGGCGCGAGCATCGCCTACACGCGTCTCGCCCGGCCCGACATCGGGCTGGTCACCGCGAGCG
>JBAVOG010000667.1:0-6219 GCA_049691875.1 Burkholderiales bacterium
GCAATCCACTCCTCGATCGCCCGGCGCGAGGCAATGCCCGCCCGCGCGAGCGCCTTTTGCAGCTTCTCGGATTCCGGCGATTCCCGTTCGACATGGGAGAGCGACGCGGCCGGTGCACGACGCGCAAAATGCCGCGTGCCCACGGAAGGGGCCGAGCCCGCAGGACTACGTGGAGCAGCCGAAGGTGCGGCCTCAGGCTTGTTGAGGCTCGGCCGTGGCCGGCGGACTTTCGCTTGGTTCGGTCGACGATCCGTCGGCTGGTTCGTTGTCCGTGGGGCCCGGCTCGGCGAGCGGGACCTGGGTGCCTTCAAGGCTCTTGCTGATTTCTTCAAGTGGCGGAAGCTCCTGCAGGGATCTGAGGCCGAGGTCGTCAAGGAAAGTCTTGGTCGTGGCATATAGTGCCGGGCGCCCCGGCGCATCCCGGTGCCCGACCACATCGATCCAGTTGCGCGATTCCAGGGTCTTGATGATGTTGGGTGAAACGGTCACTCCACGGATCTCCTCGATATCCCCGCGGGTTGCAGGCTGCCGGTACGCAATGATGGCGAGCGTTTCGAGCACCGCGCGCGAATAGCGCGGCGCTCGCTCGGGATTCATCCGATCCAGATGGCGCTGAAATTCCAGACGCGTCTGGAACCGCCAGCCGGTCGCCAGATTGACGAGCTGGACGCCACGTGTGGACCAGTCGTTCCGCAGCTCGTCCAGCAGCCGTCGCACCGTGTCCGCTCCCACCTCGTCGTCGAAGAGCTTGCGAAGCTGCGCAATGGGCAGTGGATCCTGCGCCGCGAGCAGCGCCGTCTCCAGGAGGACCTTCACTTCACTCGGATTCAGCATGTTGTGCCAGTTTCACGTAAATCGGTGCAAACGGAGCCGCCTGTGTCACCTCGATCAGACGCTCGCGCGCGAGCTCGAGCAGGGCGAGAAAGCTCACGACCAGTACGGCAACCCCGCGCCACGGATCGAACAGCTCGCTGAATTCGCGAAAACCGCCCTCGGCGAGATTGCGAAGGATGCCGGTCATGTGCTCGCGCACCGACAGCTCTTCGCGGCTGACCTTGTGATGCTGCCGCACCCGGGCAAGGGACAGAAGATGGCGCCACGCGTTCTCGAGATCGCGGACGCTTACATCCGGAAGTCGCTCGACCATCGTCTCCTCGATCCAGACGCCGATCGCCGCAAAGTCGCGACCGCGCTGCGGGAGCGCATCGAGCTTCTGGGCCGCAAGCTTCATCCGCTCGTACTCGAGCAGGCGGCGCACCAGCTCGGCGCGCGGATCTTCCTCTTCCGTCACGTTCTTGGGTCGCGGCAACAGCAGCCGGGATTTGATCTCCATCAGCATCGCCGCCATGACGAGATACTCCGCGGCGAGCTCGAGATTCCGGTGGCGCATCGCCTCCACGTAGGTGAGGTACTGCTCGGTCACCCGCGCCATCGGTATTTCCAGGATATCGATGTTCGCCTTGCGAATCATGTACAGCAGGAGATCGAGCGGCCCCTCGAAGTGCTCCAGGAACACTTCGAGCGCGTCCGGCGGGATGTAGAGATCGGCGGGCACCTCCATCACCGGTTCACCGCGCACGAGCGCGATGCGCTGCGCGGCATCCGGATGCAGCGTGACGACGTCGCCGCTCACGAGTAGTCGAGCCCCATGACTTCGCGGACTTCCCGCATCGTCTCCCGGGCGAGATCGCGTGCCTTGTCGCAACCGTCAGCGACGATGTTCTTCACCAGCGTCGGGTCGTCCAGGTACTTCTGGGCCCGCTGACGCATCGGTGCCTGCTCGGCAAGTACTGCGTCGATGACCGGTTGTTTGCATTCCAGGCAGCCGATTCCGGCAGTGCGGCAGCCGGCCTGTACCCACTCCTTGGTCTTCTGGTCGGAATAGCACAGATGGAACTGCCACACGGGACACTTGGCGGGATCGCCGGGATCGGTGCGCTTGACGCGCGCCGGGTCGGTCGGCATGGTGCGGATCTTCCGGGTCACCGACTCAGCATCCTCGCGCAGCCCGATTGTGTTGCCATACGACTTCGACATCTTCTGTCCGTCGAGCCCGGGCAACCGGGACGCTTCGGTGAGCAGCACGTCGGGCTCGACGAGGATCACACGCCCGCCTCCTTCAAGGTACCCGAACAGCCGCTCGCGGTCCCCCGCGGCGAGATTCTGCGCCGCGTCGAGCAGCGCGCGGGCCGATTCGAGCGCGCCTTCGTCGCCCTGCTCCTGGTAGCGGGTGCGCAGCTCGCTGTAGAGCCTTGCCTTGCGGCTGCCGAGTTTCTTGACGGCCGCCTTCGCCTTGTCCTCGAAGCCGAGCTCGCGCCCATAGATGTGATTGAACCGCCGTGCGATCTCGCGCATGAACTCGACGTGCGGCACCTGATCCTCGCCCACCGGGACGAAGCGCGCCCGATAGATCAGCACGTCGGCACTCTGCAACAGCGGATAGCCGAGAAAGCCGTACGTCGACAGATCCCGGTCCGAGAGCTTCTCCTGCTGATCCTTGTAGGTGGGAACGCGCTCGAGCCATCCGAGCGGCGTGATCATCGAAAGCAGCGTGTGCAGCTCCGCGTGCTCCGGGATGCGGGACTGGATGAACAGTGTGGCCTGTGACGGATCGACTCCCGCGGCGAGCCAGTCGATCACCATTTCCCATGCGTTCGACTCGATCACCTCCGGCTCGTCGTAGTGGGTGGTGAGCGCATGCCAGTCGGCAACGAAATAGAGGCAGGGAAACTCGCTCTGAAGCTTCACCCAGTTCTTCAGCGCACCGTGATAGTGGCCGAGGTGCAAAGCACCCGTAGGCCGCATCCCTGAGACAACCCGTTCCGGAAACATCGCGCCCCGCTAGCTCCGCAGAAAGTTCATGGGAATGAGATCGACGATCGAGATGCCGGAAATCTGGCTCATGAACTGCAAAGAAAAGGCGATCACCGGAAGGAGAATCGTGCCGAGAAGATTGGTGAACAGGAGCACCAGCAATATCGGGAATCCGAGCGGCTCGAGGCGCATGAAGCCGATCGCCACGGGCCCGGGAAGCAAGCTCGCGACCATGCGTCCGCCGTCCAGCGGCAAGAGCGGCAGGAGATTGAGCACCATCAGCATGAGATTGACGTAGATGCCCGCCCTGGCCATTTCCGCCAGGGGTACGGAAAAATAATTTCCCGATAGCCCCAGCACCCCTCGTAACATCGCCGTCCACGCAAGCGCCATCAAGAGATTCGCGCCCGGACCCGCCGCGGCGACCCACAGCATGTCGCGCTTGGGATGCCGCAAGGCGTGATAGTTCACCGGCACCGGTTTCGCCCATCCGAACAGGATGCCGGTCCCGCCGACAAGCTTGCTCATCACCAGGATCACGAGGGGAACGACAACTGTCCCGACCAGATCAATATGGCGGAGCGGATTGAGACTGATCCGACCCAGCCGATACGCCGTCATGTCGCCGAAATGGCGGGCGACATATCCATGGGCGGCCTCATGCAGGGTGATCGCGAAGAGAACCGGAAGCGCATAGATGGCAATGGTCTGAACGACGTTGAATTCCATGAATTCCAATGGCTGGGCGACCGCATATTCTAGCAGAGCGGCAATGTCGCTCGTTCAGCCTTGAATCGACTCGACCGGGCCCTTGCCGATCCGCACGATTTCCGGGACCGGTCCGGTCATATCCACGACCGTGCTCGGCACGATCCCGCAGGCACCCGAATCGAGCACGGCCTCGACCTGGCGCTCCAGGCGGCTGCGAATCTCGTCGGGGTCGTTCAGTGGATGCTCATCACCCGGGAGGATGAGTGTTGCCGAGAGCAGCGGCTCGTTCAGCTCGGCAAGCAGCGCCTGTGCGACGGGGTGGTCCGGAACACGCACGCCGATGGTGCGGCGGCGCGGGTGCAGCAAGCGGCGTGGAACCTCGCGCGATGCCGGGAGAATGAACGTGTAGCTGCCCGGCGTGAGTTTCTTCAGAAGCCGGAAGCGCGCATTGTCGACATTCGCGTAGGCGCCGATCTGCGTGAGATCCCGGCACATCAGCGTGAGGTGACGCTCCTCGTCCATCCCACGGATGCGCCGCATCCGGACCATCGCATCCTTGTCGCCAATGCGGCACCCGAGCGCGTAGCAGGAGTCGGTGGGATACGCGATGACGCCGCCGCCCCGTACGATTTCCGCGGCGCGCACGATCAACCGCGTCTGCGGATTGACCGGATGAATGCTGAAGAACTGCGCCATAGCGCGCGCCGCGCCGCGCTAGGTCCGACCCCAGTCATGCCAGACCGGCTTCAGGTCGGTCGGCAGCGGCGGCAGGCTGCCGACGTCTGCCGCACTCTCCAGCGGGCCATGAAAGTCCGAGCCGCGCGAAGCGAGCAGCCCGAACTCGCGCGTCAGCGCCGCGTACTCCGAGTACTGAGCGCGTGTGTGGCTTCCGGTGACCACTTCCACCCCTTCCCCGCCCGCCGATTTGAACTCGCCGAGCAGGCGGCGCATGTCGCCGCGGCTGAGCTTGTAGCGGCCCGGATGGGCGACGACGGCTCTTCCGCCGCTGGCTGTGATCCAGCCGACCGCATCGGTGAGACTTGCCCACTGATGAGGCACGTAGCCCGGTTTTCCGGAGACGAGAAACCGCTGGAACACCGTTTTCACATCGCGCACGTGACCGCGCGCGACGAGAAACCGCGCGAAGTGCGTTCGACCGATGAGAAGCGGATTCTCGGCGTGCGCGTAAGCACCTTCGAGGCTTCCGGGAATTCCCGCCGCGGTGAGCGCTGCCGCGATGCGTTCGGCGCGCACGGTCCGACTGTTACGCACGGCATCGAGCCCGTCCACCAGCGTGCGGCTTTCCGGGTCGATACCGAGACCGACGATGTGGATCGTGCTGCCGCACCAGGTGACCGAAATTTCGACGCCGTCAACGAAACGGATGCCCGACTCATGGGCGGAATTGCGTGCCTCGGCGAGGCCGGAAAGGACGTCGTGGTCGGTGAGCGCCAGGGTCGTGACCCCGCGTGCAGCTGCGCGACGCGCGAGCTCTGCGGGACCCAGCAGCCCGTCGGAGGCGGTCGAATGGCAATGGAGGTCGAAATTCTCGGTCACGCCCGTAGGCACCTGTTCACGCAAACTCACTTGATTCTCGCGAAACGATGGTAGCACGCGGCCAAACGTGCTCAGCCGCGCAGGAACTCCTCGATAACCGCGGCGAGCGCCTCGGGCTGGTCGTGATGCAGCATGTGTCCGGCGCCGGCAATTCTGCGATAGGTCAACCGGCCGAAACAATTCCGGCGCGCGGCCAGACCGGCGTCGTCCAGATTCAGGCGCCGCGGCGTATCCGTGAGCTCCCCTTCGACCCAGAGGACCGGGGCGGTCACATTGCGCCAGCACGCTTCGGCTTCCTCGAGGCGGTACAGGACCGGATTGACGATCTTGTGCCGGGGATCGCTGCGCAACCGGACCTTGCCGTCCGGGCACTCTTCGCCCCAGTGGCGCGCCAGGAACGCAGCACGCTCCGGAGTGAGGCGGCGATTGGTCGCGATCAACCTTGCAGCGAGCGCATCGAAGCTCACGTAGTCGCGGAACCGATGTTCACGCGGAAGTTCCTGCAACCATTTCTCGTAGCGGCGCGGCGCAGCCTGCGGATCCGCCGCTACGAGCCCGAAACCTTCGAGATTCACCAGCGCCGCGACTCGCTCCGACCGTGCCCCCGCGTAAAGGCACGCGACGTTGCCTCCCATGCTGTGTCCGATCAGGTTCACCGGACTGTCCGGAGAAGAGTGTGTGAGCAACGCGTCCAGATCGGCGAGGTAGTCGGGAAACCAGTAGCTTCCCGCGCTTCCCCATCCGGAAAGGCCGAATCCGCGCCAGTCGGGCGCAATCACAAACCAATCTCTCGTGAACGCATCGACCAGGAACTGAAAAGACGCCGAGACATCCATCCAGCCATGCAACATGAAAAGTCGCGGATGCGCCGGATCGCCCCAGCAGCGACAGTGGTATTGCAAACCACGTATCGGGACGAAGATGGATTCGCTCGGTTTCATCGGTCGTATGGCGAGGCGGCGATAGTATCAAACGCCGGCCGCGACGTTCTGCATGCTGCCCCGGGATCACCGGTCCGGGTTTGCCGCACCGTGCCTGCTGCTCTAAGATGGTTTCTTGGATCGAAGACTTCGAGTTCTCAACAGGAGGCAAGGGTGCCGGTCTACTCACTCGGAGAGCGACGGGTCGAGTTTCGCG
>JBAVOG010000668.1:0-1728 GCA_049691875.1 Burkholderiales bacterium
ATCGTGAGCAATGCCGCCGGTTAGCTGACCAATTGCCTCCATTTTCTGCACCTGGAGCAGCTGCGCCTGCAACTCACGCTGCTGGTCTTCGGCACGCCGGCGCGCCGTGATATCGCGTCCCATATAAAGAACGTGTGAGGCGCCGCGGTGCTGGATCGGCACGCCGCGCAGTTCCAGTTCATAGCGCGCGCCGTCCCGGCGTACCAGTTGAGTCTCGAAGACGATCGGTTCGCCCACCAGCGCCCGTTGGTGCAGACGCTTGATCGTCTCGCCGACTTCTGGCGGATTGGCGAGCACGCGATCCACGCCGATCACTTCGTCGCGAGCGCGGCCGCTCATCGATTCATAGGTCGCGTTGACATCGACAATGCGGAAGTCGGCGTCGCGCAGTACCAGCGCATCAGCCGAGGCGTTGAAGATCGAGCGGTATTGTCTTTCGCTGGCGCGCAGGGCCTGCTCGGTGCGTTTCCGCTCGGTAATGTCGCGCGCGATTGCAAGCGCGTGCGGTGCGCCCAGATGAGTGATGGGCAGGTAGCGCAGCTCGACGTCGAACCGTTCGCCGTTCTTGCGCAGGGTTTCGGTCTCGATCACTCGTTCCTCGCCAGCGAGCGCGGCGCGTATGCACGCTGTGCGTTCCGCGACCGTAGGCGGCGGCAGGCGGCCATCCAGCGTCGTGCCGATCACTTCGTCCCGCGTGAAACCGTAGATCTCGGTGTATGCGCGATTCACATCGACGAAACGGACCTCTGCGTTCCACAGGACCATGGCGTCAGCCGAGCCATCGAAGATTGCCCGGTACTGCTTCTCGCGCATCACCAGCGCGTCGGCCGCCGCCTTGCTTTCGGTGATGTCCCTCAGGATGATGAGCGCGTGCGGACGGCCCCCGTATTGCATCGGAACGCCTTGAATCTCCACGTCGAACGGGGTGCCGTCGCTGCGCTGACTGCGTGCCTCGAGGCGACACGCCACGCCGGCAATGATTCCGGGCAGCAGCGCGTCGCAGCGCGCCTGCAGCTCTGCGGGGACGAACTCCGACAGATGCCTGCCGAGCACAACTTCGCGGCGATATCCATGCATCGAGAGAAACGCGTCGTTGACGTCGACTATTCGCTGATCGGCGTCCTTGAGGATCAGGCCGTCGACCGACGTGTTGAAGATCGCCCGGTATTGTTCTTCGCCCGCTCTCAAGGCCTCGTCGGTCCGCTTGCGCTCCGTGATGTCGCGAAGGAAGCCGATGAAGATCGGACCATCCCGGCTTTGTGCAACGCCAATTGCGAGCTCGGCCGGGAATTCCGAGCCGTCAGCGCGCAGGGCCTCCACTTCCACCCGTCGACCGAGATACGGACCTTCGCCGGTGCGCAGGTATCGCTCCATTCCATCCAGATGGTTTTGGCGGTAACGCAGCGGAACAATCAGCTCGGCGAGCGATTTGCCGAGTACGTTCTCGCGGCGCCAGCCGAAGCAGCGTTCCGCGGCGGCGTTGAACTCGATGATCGCGCCCCGGCCGTTCATTCCTATGACCGCGTCCAGCGCGACCTCCACGGTGGCGCGCAGGTGCCCCTCGCTACGACGCAGGTCTTCCTCGCGCTCCTTGCGTTCGGTGATGTCGCGCACGATCGCCAGCACATGCGGTTCGCCGCGGTGCTGGATGGGTATCGTGCGCACTTCGACATGGAGGCGCTGGCCATCGCGGCGTAAGTACTCGAGTTCGACTTGGCACCTCTCGCC
>JBAVOG010000669.1:0-2015 GCA_049691875.1 Burkholderiales bacterium
CATCCGGCGCGAGCGCGATCTCGGCGGCGCCGAGCCCCCGCTTTTCCTTGCGGGGCGCGAGGCTCGTGCGGCGGCGGGTCGGTCGCTTTGTGACCATGGGTTTGCGCGATTGTCGCCAATCCCGCCGCTGAAGTCGAACACGCGTGCGGCGCGTGGCAATACGTTCTCCCGGTCCGCTTTCCGGCGAGCGACATCCAATCCGGGAAATGGTGATACCGTTCGCGCCCGGGCCGCACGGAACGAAGGCGGTTAGGGAAGAAAGCTGATTTTTGTCGTGTTTACCAAAGGCTCCCCTCGCCCGCACGCGGCTCGCGGGCAGTCTGCAAACAACAACGCGCAATCTGAAGGAGAAGAGACGATGTCAGTGAAAACTATAGTCGGAATGGCAATAGTCGTGTCGATAGCCGTGATCTCGTTCGGCGCTGCAGCGCAGCAGGGGCCACCTCCATACGGCATGAACATATCGGTGGACGTCGCGAAGAAAGCCGCCGCGGGAGCAGTCGCGGAAGCACGCAAGAACAACTGGTCCATGGCGGTCGCGGTCACCGATACCGCCGGCACCCTCGTCTACTTCGAGCGCATGGACGACACCCAGAGCGGGAGTATCAATATCGCGCTCGGAAAGTCGCGCTCAGCCTCCATGTTCCGGCGGCCGACCAAGGTGTTCCAGGACCTCGTGGCCAAAGGGTCGGAGTTCACGTATCTGCTCGGCCTCGAGGGCGCAGTGGTGGTCCAGGGCGGAATCCCGATCGTGATGGACGGCAAGGTCGTCGGCGGCCTCGGCGTCTCGGGCGGCACCGGCGCGCAAGATCTCCAGGCGGCGGAAGCGGGGATCGCTGCACTCAAGTGAAATTGCGCGGCAGTCCGCGAAAAGGGGCCGCAAGGCCCCTTTTTCGTTTCACGCGGCGTTGCGTTCCGCACGCCGGTGCTACGATCGCGACGCAATGCAGATCACCACGGTCGACACCTTCATCCTCGCCGTCCCGACGCCCCAGCCGATGGCGTCACAGTATCCGCAGCAGAAACTCGTCGTTGCGGAGATCGCGACCGACGAGGGAGTGAAGGGCCTCGGCTACAGCCTCGTGTTCGGCGGAGGCGGCGCGGAAGCCGTGCTCGCCTACGTCGAGCGGCTGAAGCCGGTGCTGCTGGGCGAGGATCCGCTCTTCGTGGCGCGCCTGTGGGAGAAGATGTTCCGCGCGGATCAGGGCATCAGGAAGCAAGGCGTCGCGGCGTACGCCATCTCGGCACTCGACATCGGCCTCTGGGACATCGCGGGGAAAGCCGCCGGGCTGCCCCTGTACAAGCTCTGGGGCGCGGTGACCGATCGCATTCCCGCTTACGGTAGCGGCGGCTGGTCGAAGTACAGCGAGGCCGAGCTCATCGCGGAAGCCGAGAAGTACGCCGCGCTGGGCTGTCGCTATTACAAGATGAAGATCCATCACCCCGACCCGCGTGAGAACCGCAAGCGCGTCGCGGCCGTGCAGCACGCGATCGGCGGGCGGATGCGCATGATGGTCGACGTGAACCAGCGGCTCGACGTCCAGGGAAATCTGCGCCAGGCCGCGCTGCTCGAAGACCTCGACCTCATCTGGTACGAGGAGCCGGTGCTTGCGGACGACAACGCCGCGTGCGCCGAGGTCGCCCGCGCGATCCGGATCCCGGTGGCCACTGGCGAGAACCACTACACGCGCTGGGAGTTCCGCGACCTGATCGAGCGCGGGGCCGCGCATTACCTCATGCCCGATCTGTGCCGGTCGCTCGGCTTCACCGAGACCCTCAAGATCGGACACCTTGCCGCCGCGCACGGGGTGGCCCTCTCGCCGCACGTCGTGCACGAGCTCTCGGTTCACGTCGTCGGCGCGCTGTCGAACGGCTTCCTGGTGGAATTCATCGACTGGGTGCCGCCGGACCTCTTCGAGGAAATGCCTCAGTGTCGTGACGGGCACTTCCTCATCCCCGAGCGCCCCGGCCATGGTGTGTCGCTCTCGGGCTGCGCGGTGGCAAGGTACCGGAGC
>JBAVOG010000670.1:0-2375 GCA_049691875.1 Burkholderiales bacterium
GGGCGAGTTCCGCTTCGGGCCGATGATCGAGCGGGTCCGGAAGGAAAATCCATCGCTCAAGTTCCGGATCGTGCTTGGTGCAGCCGGTCCGGGCGAGCATTCGCTCACCGAGCTGATCGAGCGGCCAGCCAAGCGTGCACGCGCCGAGCTCGAGCGGATCAAGATCGACCCGACCGACCCGGCCATGTTCCAGCTTTCGGGCGGCACGACCGGGATCCCGAAGCTCATTCCCCGGACGCACAATGACTACGCCTACAACTCGAAGACTGCCGCGGACGTCTGCGGGGTGACGGGCGAAACGGCGATGCTCATCGCCCTGCCCATCGCGCACAACCTGCCACTCGCCTGCCCGGGAATCCAGGGCGCGTTCTTCAAGGGTGGTCGCGCCGTGCTCAGCCCGACCACGCGGCCGCAGGACGTGCTCGGGCTCATCCAGAAGCACCGCGCCACGCATCTGAAGGTCGTGCCCGCCTTCCTCATCCGCCTGATCAACGATCAGTCGATCGGCGACTACGATCTCTCGTCCCTGAAGCTGATCCAGAGCGGCGGCCAGCGCATGCAGCCCGAAGTGCGGTTGCGCACCCACCAGCTGATTCCGAGCGCTTTCGTGCAGGAGAACTTCGGCATGTCGGAAGGGCTGCTGATGTTCGTGCGCCTGGACGACCCGGACGAGGTGAAGCTCGCGACGTGCGGCCGTCCGATCTGCCCCGACGACGAAGTGAAGCTCGTCGACGACGAAGGCACGGAGGTTCCCCACGGCGAAGTGGGGGAGCTCGCGTGCCGCGGGCCGTACACGTTGCGCGGCTATTACGGGGTGCCGGAGTACAACGCACGGCAGTTCACGCCGGATGGCTTCTATCTCTCGGGCGACCTGATGCGCCGCCATCCGACCGGGAACTACGTGGTCGAAGGCCGCAAGAAGGATCTCATCAACCGCGGCGGCGAGAAGATCAGCGCCGAGGAAGTGGAGAACCTGATCCTCATGCATCCGGCGGTGGAGAACATCGCCTGCGTGCCGATGCCCGACCCGAACCTGGGCGAAAAGATGTGCGCGTTCGTCGTGCTGCGCAGGGGGCAGACTCTGACCCTCAAGGAGCTCATCACGTTTCTCATGGGCAAGGAGATCGCCAAGTTCAAGCTGCCCGAGCGGCTCGAGATCGTGCCGGAGCTGCCGGTCTCCACTTTCGGGAAGGTGTCCAAGAAGGCGCTCGCCGAGGCGGTCGCGAGCAAGCTCACGGCGGAGCGGACCGCGGGTTGACTGTAACGCCCGCGAGCGAGGAGCCATCATGCGAATCATCGATCTGCACTGCTACCCGGGCACCCGGACCTGGATCGACAGCCAGGGCCCATACGTCGAGGCGCTCGCGAAATATTGGAAGCGCAGCTGGGTGGGCAAGTCGGAGGAAGAAGTGCTCGACGATTTCACCGCAGCCGGGGTGGAGGCCTGCCTCGTCGCCCTCGATCTGGAAACAACGGTTGCCACGCCCCCGTGCACGAACGACTACGTTCATGCGATGTGGAAGCGTCACCCGGAGCGGATCATCCAGTGTTGGGGCACGCTCGATCCATACAAGGGCGAGCTCGCGATCCGCGAAGCGCGCAAGGCCGTGCAGGATCTCGGGTTCATCGGCTTTCACTTTCACCCGATCATGCAGCACTTCGCCGTCAACGACCGGCGGTTCTATCCGCTCTTCGAGGAAATCAACGCGCTGAAGGCCGCGGTCATGATCGACGTCGGCACGACCGGCATGGGAGCGGGAATGCCGGGCGGCATGGGTGCCCGCATCCGGCACGCTCATCCGTCAGCGATTGACGATCTCGCTGCGGATTTTCCGGACTTGAAGATCCTCATGGCCCACCCGGGCTGGCCCTGGGTCGACGAGACGACCGCCGTGGCATTGCACAAGGGCAACGTGTACTGGGAGATGTCCGGCTGGGCGCCCAAGCACTTTCCCGGCAACCTCAAGATCGACATGCGCGCGCGGCTGCAGGACAAGGTGATGTTCGGCAGCGACTATCCGAGCATGCCGTACGATCGAATCCTGAAGGAGTGGGGCGAGCTCGGGTACAAGGACGAGGTCATGGAAAAGATTTTCCACGGAAACGCGGAGCGCGTGCTGGGGCTCTGAAGCATGGCCAGACGCCCCAGCGCACGAGCGAAAGGGACGCGCCGGCGGCGGGCGAGCTCGCCCGTCATCGACTTCCATTCGCACATCATCGTCATGGACGTGTGCGATTTCGTGAAGCGGCAGCGGCCGCCCGAGGCCACCGAATACCAGCTCGTCGACAACTATCTGCGTGGCGCCGCCGCCCAGCGCAAGCGTCATCCGCGTTCGACGTCCGACGAGCTCGCCGCGCGGTTGCAGGACATGGAC
>JBAVOG010000671.1:0-6653 GCA_049691875.1 Burkholderiales bacterium
CCCGAGCGCATGGTGACGGTTGCGCCGAAGAACACCCGCTCGGAATTGTCCTGTTGCAGCGGATCGACCACCTCCGCCTGCTCGAGCCGCCTGGAGAGAAAACGGAGCCTGCGGTCGATCTCGCGCAGTCGCCGCTTGCCGTAAATGTAGTCCGCGTTTTCCGAGCGGTCCCCGTTCGACGCCGCCCAGGCGATCGTCTTGACGAGCGCCGGGCGCTCGCCTTTCCAGAGATGGTCGAACTCGGCCTTCAGTCGGGCATGCCCCGCGGGGGTGATGTAATTCTTTGCTCCCGCAGGAACCGGGGACACGTCCACCCCGTCCGGCTCGTCGTCGGGCGCATCGTCGTTCTCGCGTACGAATGCCCTGCTCATATGCGACGCAATGGTATCAGGCGTCGGCGCGTCCACGACGCCCGGCGAGGAACCAGACCAGCGCCGCAATCTGGAACGCAAGGCTGGCACCGAACGCCACGCGATATGCGGCCAGCGGATAGTGCCCGTCCACGGCGGGCCAGCCGTTGATGATGGCACCCAGCCCCCATTGCGTCGCGAAGGCACCGATGAACACGAGGAAATTGAGCGCGGTTGTCACGCGGCCAACGAGATTGGCAGGAAACCTGCGCGAGAGCATCGCGTAGGAGAGCGCCGACGCCGGGCTGCCGAAGTTGATCGCCAGCCAGATGCCGAGCGCCCCGGTGGTCACTCCTGCGGCGACCAGCGCCAGGCCGCCCGCGCTCATGAGCGTTCCGATGATGAACAGTCGCGCCGCGCCCCAGCCCGCTGCTTCGAACCGGTCGGCGGCCCACCCGAAGAACGCGTAACCGGCGGTCATGGCAATCGCCAGGACCAGAAGGTGGTTGGCGACCAAGTCACGCGGAAGAAGGGCCACGTCCCGTAGCCACGGAGCGACCCACAAGCCCTGGATGGCAAGGAATCCGGCCTGCACCGTCATGCATACCGTCGCGACCCGCCAGAATCCGACGTCCCGGTACACCCGCAGAACGCCGCGCAACATTTCACTCGCGCCTGGTCCACTTGCCGCGCTCGCGCGTTCGGGGACGAGAAGCATGATTCCCGCTGCGGCGAGAAACGTGCACCCTGCGAGCACCTCGAAAACCCCGCGCCAGTCGGTGAAGTGCAGCGCGGCCTCGACGGGCGCCGACGCTGACAGCGCGCCCAGTCCACCGATCGCCATAAGGTAGCCATTCAGCGAAGCGAGCCGCGGAAGCGGAAACCAGAGCGTGAACGCCTTCATCGACGCCATGAGCGCGGCCGAGACGCCGAGACCGATCAATGCCCGTCCCAGCACCAGGCCCGCGAACGCCTCGCTCTGCGAAAAGACGACCGCACCGAGTCCCGCGATCGCCAGCAGTGCGGCATTGACCCGGCGCGGGCCCAGGCGATCCAGCAAAATTCCGAGCGGCAGCTGGAACGCCGCGAACGCCAGAAAGTAGGCACTCGTCAATAGCCCCAGCCCGTTCGCGTCGACGCCGAAATCCCGCACGAGGTCCGGCGAGATCACCGCGTTCACCGTGCGGTAGAGATACGAAAGGAAATAGCCGCAAGCAAAAGGTGCGAAGACGCGCGCGACGAGAGTGTGAGGTCCACCCGCCGATTGCCCGTCGCTCATCGCCGCACGCACGTCGCTCCTCCCGGACCCGGATGTTACCCGAGCGCCCCGGTCTCCCGGCCACGACGCACTTCGTGTTGCACGCGGATCCCGCGCGTGAGTGCGACAAACGCCGCTGCTACAATGGCACTTCACCCGGAGAACGCGTGATGGCTGCCCCGAAGCTTCCTCACCTCGACACGCTCAGCCTGCACGCCGGCCAGCAGCCGGACCCCACGACGGGCGCGCGCGCAGTGCCGATCTTCCAGAGCACTTCTTTCGTTTTCCGCGATACCGATCACGCTGCGGCGCTCTTCAACATGGAGCGGGCCGGACACGTGTATTCACGCATCTCAAATCCCACCAACGCCGTGCTCGAGGAGCGCGTCGCCGCGCTGGAAGGTGGCGTCGGCGCGATTGCCGTGGCGAGCGGCCAGGCTGCGCTGCACCTGGCGATCGCCACGCTGATGGGTGCAGGTTCGCACATCGTCGCGAGCCGTGCGCTCTACGGCGGATCGCACAATCTGCTCGCGTACACGCTCCCCCGCTTCGGCGTGGCGACGACTTTCGTCGATCCCCGCGACATGAGCGGTTGGCGCGCAGCGATACGCCCGGACACGAAGCTGCTGTTCGGCGAAACGCTCGGCAATCCCGGCCTCGACGTGCTCGACATCCCCACGGTCGCCGGGATCGCACATGAACACCGCCTTCCGCTCCTGGTCGACGCCACCTTCACGACGCCGTATCTGATGCGGCCGTTCGACCTCGGCGCCGATCTGATCTTTCACTCGGCAACGAAGTTCCTCTGCGGGCACGGCACCGCGGTCGCGGGTGTGCTGGTGGACGGCGGCACTTTCGACTGGGAGGCATCCGGGCGGTTCCCGGAGCTGAGCGAGCCCTACGCCGGCTTCCACGGCATGGACTTCCAGGAGGAGTCCACCGTGGCAGCGTTTCTGCTGCGCGCGCGCCGGGAAGGTTTGCGCGATTTCGGCGCGTGCATGAGCCCGACGACTGCGTGGATCGTCCTGCAGGGCATCGAGACATTGCCGCTGCGCATGGCGCGACACGTCGAGAATACCCGCAAGATCGTCGAGTTCCTCAAGACGCAGCCAGCCGTTACCTCGGTGAGCTATCCCGAGCTGCCGGACCATCCCGACCACGCGCTTGCCCGGAAGCTCCTGCCGCGCGGCTGCGGCGCGGTCTTCCCGTTCGAGCTGAAGGGTGGCCGCCGGGCCGGGCGCCGGTTCATCGAGTCGCTGCGCCTCTTCTCACATCTTGCCAACGTCGGCGACGCGAAGTCGCTCGTCATCCATCCCGCCACGACCACCCACTTCCGGATGGACGATGCGGCGCTTGCCGCGGCCGGAATCGGGCCCGGAACCATCCGGCTTTCGATCGGGCTGGAGGCAGCGGAGGATCTGATCGAAGATCTCGCGGGCGGGCTGCGGGCCGCGCAGAAAGCCTGAACGGCCGGGACGCCAACATGGAGCTCACCGTCCGCAATTCCGGGGTGTACGCATACACCGGCGGCAAGCCCTTCGACCCGACGCTGCCATGCGTCGTGTTCGTCCACGGCGCAGAGGCGGATCACAGCGTCTGGGGGTTGCAAAGCCGCTATCTGGCTCACCACGGGCGCGCAGTCCTCGCACTCGACCTTCCGGGGCACGGGCGCACCGAAGGTCTGCCGCTCGACTCGGTCGAGAAGATGACCGATTGGATCTTCGAGGTGCTGGATGCGGCGCGCGTATCGCATGTACAGATCGTCGGGCACAGCATGGGTGCGCTGGTCGCCCTCGAGTGTGCTGCACGCCATCCGGACCGCGTCGACCGCATTGCACTGCTCGGCGCTGCATACCCGATGCAGGTTTCGGTCGACCTGCTCGAGGCGACGCGGACCGACGAGGCACGCGCCAGGCAGATGATCAACGTCTGGTCGCACAGCGCCTATGCGCACTATCCCGGCAGCCCGGGACCCGGCTTCTGGGTGCACGGTGCCAACCTCCGCCTCATGGAGCGACAAAGGACCGGCGTCCTCCCGATTGATTTTGCCGCCTGCAACGACTATGCAGGTGGCCTGGCGGCCGCGGCAAAGGTGCGTTGTCCCGCCCTATTCCTCATCGCTCGGCGCGATGCCATGACCCCGGCGCGGACCGTTCAGGAGCTCGTGAAGGCGATCCGGGGCGCCCAGGTGGTCGAGATTGCCGGAAGCGGTCACTACATGATGGCGGAGAAGCCTGACGAGGTGCTCGAAGCGTTAAGGGGATTCCTGGCGTCGACCGGCGCCCCTGCATAGCATCGCCGTCTCTCGGCTCGACAGATCTTTTCAGGAGCAATCGAGCATGGCGTTCAGCTGGATCGCGGCATTCAAGGTCATCCCCTGGGGGGATGTCATCGCCGCCGCGCCGACCGTCGCCCGGACCGCGCGCGACCTCTGGCGCGGGTTGAGCAAGAGCCGGTCCACCGATACCGTTGCGAGCGCGGCTGGCGCGGCACCCGGCGGACCCACGCCCACGGCATACGAGGAAATTCAATCGCTGCGCACCGATCTGACCGAGACTCGCGCGCAGCTCCTCGCTTCCTCGGAGGTCCTGCAGGCACTCGCCGAACAGGACGAAAAGCTCATCGCGGCGATTGAGGTCCTGCGCGTACGCACCCGGGTGCTCGCATTCGTGTGCGTGGCACTCGCCATCGCGTGCGCCGTGCTGCTCATGCGCTGACTCAGTCGCGCAGGCGCAGCAGAACCGGCTGGTGGTCGGACGCCTGGGTCTTGCCGTTCACGGTGACGTCTACGACCCGCTTGCCGAGATCGTCCGTGACGAAGATGAAATCGCTGGCGTAGGGGTCGCCTGGCCACTGCACCTTGTCGTACACGCCCAGGGTCGGCTGGTGCGCCTCGCCGGGGTGCGCGACCTGCCAGGCGTCCCGCAGCGCATTGACCGCCCCTGAGAACGGCTCCCGCATGCGGGCGTGCAACCGGTCCTCCGGGCGAAAATTGAAATCCCCCACGATCACGGCCGACGGCGGCCGGGGCTGCCAGGCGTACGGCCCCCGGCGCTCGCTTTCGTCCGAATCCTTCGATCGCACGGCGCGCAGCGAAGCCTCGGCATGCAGCTCGCGCAGTCGCTCGACCTGTGCGTCGCGTTGCCGCGCCGAATAATATTCGAGATGCGTGGAGACGACCCGCAGCGGTCCCCAGGGTGCGTCGAGCACCGTTTCCAGCGCGATCCGCTGCATGCCGGTATGTGCAGGATCGAACGGCCACGGCAAAAGGTGCCGGAACGCCCGCCTGATGGGATACCGCGAAAGAATCACGTTGCCGAAGTAGCGCCGCCGCCCGTCCCCGGCCGAAACGTCCAGTCCGGACCCGAATACCGGCGTATACGCGGGCATGACGCCCGATATCGCGGTCACCTGATCCTCGCCGGCCGAGCCGTCCAGGGCCGAATAATTCACGGCCACCTCCTGGAGGCACAGCACGTCAAAATCGGCCATCTCCCGGCAGACCCGCACGATGCGGCTGGGGTCCACGCGCCCGTCGACGCCGCGGCACCATTGCACGTTCCAGGTGATCAGCAGCATGGGGAGATCGGATTAGCCCGTGCACCACATACGGCGAAGGTACCTCAAAGCCGGGGGATCCGCGAACCGGCGCCGGATCGGCGTGCGGCAAAATTCGGATCGCCCGGGATGCCGCGCCGCCGCACGGGACATTCCACGCCTGGAATGGAGAATCAACGCCATCGCGCTGACCGAAGGCGGTCTATCCACATCAGGCCGATCAAGGTCTTGGAATCGGTGATCCGACCATCGCGGATCCACTCCAGCGCCTCGGCCAGGGGTAGCGTGAACGTCTCCAGAAACTCGCCGTGATCGAGGGACCGATCCTGGGCGGCGGTCAGTCCGGTCGCCAGGAAGAGCTCGATGTGCTCGTTCGAGTAGGCAACGAGCGGGTGGATCGTCCCGAGGTGCCGCCAATCGGAGGCGGAGCGCCCGGTTTCCTCGAGCAGCTCGCGACGCGCGGTGTCGAGCGGGTCCTCACCCGGGTCGATCTTGCCCGCTGGAATCTCCGTCATCACCGTGCCCAGCGGATAGCGAAACTGGCGCTCGAGCAGCACGATATCACCCTCGAGGAGCGGCACGATCGCCACCGCGCCCGGATGGTCGATGTACTCGCGCGTCGCCGTCCCGCCGTCCGGGAGTCGCACCGAATCGCGATGGACCTGGAGCAGCACACCGCCGTAGACCTTGTCACCGGAGACGCGGTGTTCGGCGAGATGCCTTTCGTCTTCTCCGGCCGCCATCCGGTCAGCGCAACCCGTACGACTGTTCGATGGCGTGCAGGCAGAGCGCCATGAGCGGCTGCGGCGCGATTCCGAGGACCAGGATTGCGAGCCCGTTCGCGGAGAGCAGGACGCGCATGTCCACCCCCGACTCGATCGGGCCGGAATCCTCCGGCGCATCGAAATACATCAACTTCACGACCCTCAGATAGTAGAAGGCTCCGATCAGCGAGAAGAGCACCGCGACCACCGCGAGCCATACGTGCCCGGCCGCGAGGACCGCCTGCAGGACGGCCAGCTTCGCGTAGAAACCGACCGTCGGAGGAATGCCGGCCAGCGAGAACATGACGAGGAGGGTCACGAATGCATACCAGGGACTGCGCTGGTTCAGCCCCTTGAAATCGGACAGCCTGTCCGCCTCGAAGCCGGCGCGCGACAGAAGCAGAATGACGCCGAAGGCGCCCAGTACCATCAACACGTAGACCACGACGTAGAACATCGCCGAGCCATAGGCCTCGCCCGCCGAAAGCAGGTTGCGGTTGATGACTCCGGAGAGCAGTGCGAGGAGCATGAAGCCCATGTGCGCAATGGTGGAGTAGGCGAGCATGCGCTTGATGTTCGTCTGTGCGATCGCCGCCAGATTGCCGAGCGCGAGCGACAGCACGGCGAGGACGATCAGCATCTGCTGCCAGTCGATCGCCAGGACCAGCAGCCCGTCCACCAGCAGGCGCATCGCCATCGCGAAGGCCGAGATCTTCGGGGCAG
>JBAVOG010000672.1:0-4656 GCA_049691875.1 Burkholderiales bacterium
GGCGTGCCGAGCGGCTTGGCGAGCTGGCCCGCGAGCCACGGCCCGAAGATCGCCCCGAGCGTGCCGCCCACGGCGATGGCGCCGAAGAGGCGCTTCGCCTGCTCCAGCGAGAAGCGGTCCGCCATCAGCGCCCAGAAGAGCATCACCGCGAAGAGGTTGAACACGCTGAACCACACGTAGAACACCTGGCCGGTGCGCTCGCCGACGCTGGCGGGCGCGAGCTCGAGCAGCGCATAGAAGGCAAGCAGACCGAAGGCAAAGAAGAGATAGGTCGCGCTCACGAACGCGATGCGACGGAACCGGCTCACCAGCCAGCCGAAGACCGGATTGATGAGCAGCGTCACGAGGACGGTGCCGAGGAAGAGCCAGCGCAGTGCCTCGATGCCGCGCTGCATGCCGAGCGCCTCGCGCGCCGGGCGCACCACCATCAGCGCGGTCAGCACGCAGAAGAAGAACAGGCCCGCGACGAGCACCGGCCCGACTTCCTCGCGGCGGATGTTCGAAAAGCGTTGCACGAAGGCGGTTGTCATGAGCGTTTCTGGCAGGGGGCGGAACCACGCCCGGCGGCGAACCGGGCGGTCTTCTTCGACGAACCTCTGATTCGGGACACTAGCGCTTCTGCGCCTGCAGAATCTCCCAGAATCGCCGCGGCGATGCGATCCGCAGCGTCGCGATCGCATCGAACTTCAAGAGTGCGGCGTCGCCAGTCACGAAGAACTCGGTGCGCGCGGCGAGCGCCTCGCCGAGAACGAGCGCGTCGTCCGCATCGACTTCCACTTCGGTTGGCGAGACTTCGTCTACGACCTCGGCCGCCTCGCTTGAGACGAATTCCACTATCTCGGTCGTGCGCGCCGCGGGAAGTTTCACTTTCTCACGCAATGCCTTCGCCAGCTCGCGCATGACATTGGCGCCGACGATCAGGCCGTGTGCCAGGAAGACGGCGGTCGCGTCGGACCGACCTGTCACACGATGAGCGTGATTGGCGATGCCGCTCCGGAACCGCTGCAAGTTCCGCAAGTGGTTGAATGAAAAAAAAAGATTCCAGCCCATACGGCGTGAGTGGCAGGAGAGGTTACCGCATCCAGCGCGATCTTCTTGCCGCTTCGCGCTGCACCTCACACTACCGTGTAACCGCCGTCGATCAAGAGATCGGCGCCGGTCATGAACGCGGACTCGTCGCTTGCCAGGAACACCGCGCCCGCGGCGATTTCCTCGGGCGTGCCGAGCCGCCCGAAGAGGGTCGCGGCATGCGCATGCGCTTCGGCTTCGCTCGGCCACTGCCTGAAGAAGCGCTGGTCGGCGGTCGGGCCGGGCGACAGGGTGTTGGCGCGGATGTTATGTGCGGCGTGATCGACGGCGAGCGCCTTGGCCAGGCTGATGAGCGCCCCCTTCTGCGATGAATACCAGGCGCGGCCGGGCTTCGGGGTGCGCGCGAGCTGCGAGGCGATCAGGATGATGCTGCCCCCGTCGCCCGCGATCATGACCGGGATCGCGTGCTTGAGAAGCAGGAACGGACCGGTGAGGTTGGCATCCAGCGATGCCCGCCACTCGGCAAGGGGCAGCTCGGTGACCGGCAGATAGGGCGCGTCGCGCACTGCGCTGTTGACGACGGTCGTCAAGCCGCCGAACTCCGCCCGCGCAGCGGCGACGAGATCGAGCGAGGTTTTCTCCTGGGCGAGATCGCCGACGACGGCCACGGCTCGCCCGCCTCGCGCTTCAACTTGCGCAACGGTCTCGTCGGCGGTCGCGCGATCGAGATCGCCGCAGACCAGTGCCGCGCCTTCATCGGCGAAGGCGAGACAGATGGCGCGACCGATGCCGCCGCCGGCGCCGGTGACGATCGCGATCTTGCCTTCCAGTCTCCGGGACACGGGGACACAGTATACGCAAGCGCCCAGTACCGACCGGTCACTCCCAAGGCCAGGCTACGCGCTCGTCTCTCCGGAAGCGGGAACTCGCACTCCCGCCGCGTCCCGGCGAATTGTGACAAACATTTCACAGTTCCCGAGCGCACGGTCGCCTCGGCGGCTGGCGCCCGCATCGCACCTGCGCTACGCTGGCGAAACGCGCCGGATCGACAACTAGACGACACCTCACCCGCGCGGCGCTGCGTCCGGTAGTTGGGAGGAACCATGCTGTGCTCGTTCCAGCGATCGCTCCGGCTTCGCATGCTGGGGCTCGCGGTCTGCCTCGCGCTTCCCTCGTTCGCGGCGGGCCAGTCGAGCGACTGCGTGGAGCAGGGCGGGTCCACGCTCTGTGCGAAGGGCACGCCGGATCAGTGGCGCTACGGCACGGGGATCGCGCTGTGCGCGAGCTACTGCTCCTGGGCAGCGATCGATTGCGCCATCGCGGGCGGCACGCTCAAAGGCGACTGCTTCAACAGTTTCGTCTGCGAGGGCGGCAGGGACCTCACGCCGCACAGCGAAGCCGACCTGGTTGCGTACGCACAGGAATTCTCGCGGCGCTGGGGCGGCTGGTGCAGCGTGGGCGCCGCCTCCTCGATCGTCTGGACGGGTGCGGGCGGGACCTGGATCGACGAATGCGGCTATCCGCGCAGTCCCCGGTTCGAATCGGGCTACGAAGTCAGCAACGGGACGCGCTACTCCGTCAGCGGCCTGCGGCCCGACGGCGACGGAAACTGCACGGTGCCGGTCGGCTCCGAATGGACCGCGGGCCGGCAGCGCGAGGTGAAGTGTCCGACGGGATGGTCCGAGCGGCAGGCACCCGACGGCTCGCGAGAATGCTACCGCTACCGGAGTCCCGGCGTTTGCACGGCGGGAACCGCACAGGAGGGGCGCGATAGCCTCGTCGGCAACCCGATCGCCGCCGGCAGTGGCGCCAAGGAGGAGATCGAGACCGACTACCTCGCGGCGGGCATCAGCCCGCTCCGGTTGACACGCACCTACAGCACGCTGGGCGGGTTTCGCCCCTACGCCGCCAACGCCGACTCGGTCGGCGCGTTCGGCGCGCTGTGGCGCATGACCTACGACCGGCGCCTCTTCCCGATCGCCGACAACCCGCACGTGGTGGCGGTCGTCCATCGCCACGACGGCAGCGTGCAGCACTTCGACGCGCAGGGAAACGAATTCCCGCCCTCGGGCGTGGCGCCCGAGCGGCTCGAGGCGGTGAGCGGCCCCGAGGAGGCGCGCTGGCGCTACACGACGCGCAACGACGACGTGGAGCTCTACGACGTGGACGGGCTCCTCCTCAGCATCACCGACCGGGCCGGCGTGGTGCAGACCATGACCTACAGCGTCGCATCGACGCCGCCCGATGTGGCGCCGCGACCCGGCCTGCTGCTCGGTGTGAGCGACGGCTTCGGACGGAGCCTCGCGTTCGCCTACGACGCGCGCGGGTTCGTGAAGAGCCTGCGCGACCCCGCCGGCGGCCTCTACGAGTATGCCTACGACACGACCGGCAACCTCGCGAGCGTGCGCTATCCCGACGGCAAGACGCGCGAGTACAAGTACGAGAACGCCGGGCTCCCGCAGCATCTGACCGGCATCGTTGACGAGAATGGCGCGCGCTATGCGACCTTCACGTACTACGGCGACGGTCGCGCGTGGACGACCGAGCACGCGGGCGGGGTGAACAAATACACCATGGAGTACTACCGCGGCCCGAACACCCCGGGGGCCACGTTCTCCGGAATCATCGGCCCGCTGGGAGGATGGAAGGAAGGCCGGGACTTCAGCGTGATCAATGGCGTCCCGCGCTGTCGCGAGACCTACTTCTGGGGCTGCGACGAGTGCGGCCGCACCAAGCGCACCTTCGATGCGCGGGGCAACGTCGCCTCCGAAACCGACCGCAACGGCAACCGCACCACGTTCCTCTACGACGCGACGCGCGATCTCGAGGTCGCGCGCACCGAAGGCACGGGGAGCCCCGAGGCGCGCACCATCGCCACCGAGTGGCACCCGAGCTTCCGGCTGCCCACGCGCATCGATGAGCCGGGCCGCGAGACCGCGCTCACTTACGACGCGGCAGGGAATCTGCTCACCCGCGCGGTGCGCGACACCGCGAGCGGCACGATCCGCACCTGGACCTACACCTACGGCGCGCACGGCCAACTGCTCACGGCCGACGGCCCGCGCACCGACGTCGCGGACCGCACCACCTTCGAGTACTACGCCGACGACGACCCCGACCCGGGCAAGCGGGGCAATCTGCGGCGCGTCACCAACGCCGCCGGGCACGTGACGGATATCACGGCCTACGACGCGCACGGCCAGCCGACCCACATCGTCGATCCGAACGGGCTCGTGAGCGTGCTCGCCTACGATGCGCGCCAGCGGCTCGCTTCGCGGCAGGCAGGCGGCGAGACAACCACCTACGCCTATGACGCCGCGGGGGATCTCACGCGGGTGACGTTCCCCGACGGAGGCTTCCTCGACTACACCTACGACGCCGCGCATCGCCTCACGGGCATCGCCGACAACCTCGGCAATCGCATCGCGTACACGCTCGATGCGATGGGCCACCGCATCCGGGAGGAAGCATTCGATGCCTCGGGCACGCTCGCCCGGACCAGTGCGCGGGTCTACGACCCGCTCAACCGGCTCGCGCAGACGGTCGGCGCCTCCGGCGAGATCACCGCGTACGGGTACGACCGCCACGGCAACCTCACCGCGGTTACAGACCCGCTCGGCCGGCAGA